>NZ_JAMXSG010000055.1:0-24726 GCF_024124365.1 Pseudonocardia sp. McavD-2-B | reverse complement strand
TACCGCTCGACTTGCATGTGTTAAGCACGCCGCCAGCGTTCGTCCTGAGCCAGGATCAAACTCTCCAACAAAACCCTGACTTGCAACAAACAACTGGCCACAACACCCGACGGGATCGAATGCTGCAGCCAAACAAACAATTTGGCACAAAACGCCAAACCGAATCAAAATAGCTCGACACACTGTTGAGTTCTCAAAAGACACCCGCACTCGGGAACCGGGCCTGATGACCGTCGCCCCGGGGCGTCAGAGCTGGCCTCGCTAGGAGGCAACTCTCTTATGCTACGTGTACCGAAGCGCAGCGTCAAGCTCTGCTTCAGGCGGCCTGATCTCCACCGAAGTGGAGTTCGTGGGCCGTCGCCTCCGGGCCGGATCCGCGTCCCTGGCCTCTTGGCCGGTCTCGCTCTCGTCCGTCCCGTCCTGGCGACAACGAGAAAGTTACAGGACGGCCCGGAGGCGATTCACAGGGGGGGTACCTGTTCGGTGTTCCTGCAGGTCAGCGGCCGATCACGCTGATCCGACCCGCACACCGGCCAGGTTGCGCTTCCCCCGCCGCACCACCAGCCAGCCGCCGTCGAGGACGTCACCGGCACCCGGGACCCACTCCTCGTCGACGATCTTGACGTTGTTGACGTACGCGCCGCCCTCCTTCACGGCGCGGCGCGCGGCCCCCTTGCTGTCGGTCAGGCCGGTGGCGACGAGCAGGTCGACGATCGTGTCGGCCGGGCCGGCGTCGGCCGTCGGCACCTCGGCGAGCGCGGCACCGAGAGTGGCCGCGTCCAGGTCGGTGAGCTCCGCGCGGCCGAACAGGGCCTGGCTCGCCGTCGTCACCTGCTTGGTCTGCTCCTCGCCGTGCACCAGCGTCGTCAGCTCGGCGGCGAGACGTCGTTGCGCACCACGCAGGTGCGGCTTCTCGGCGAGCTCGTTCTCCAGCGCCTCGATCTCGGCGCGATCGAGGAAGGTGAAGAGCTTGAGGTAGGTGATCGCGTCGGCGTCGGCGACGTTCACGAAGTACTGGTACCAGGCGTACGGCGAGGTGCGGTCCGGGTCGAGCCAGACGTTGCCGCCCCCGGTGGACTTGCCGAACTTGCGGCCCTCGGAGTCGGTGACCAGCTGCAGGGTCAGCGCGTGGACGTGGTCACCGGTCACCCGGCGGACGAGGTCCACACCGCCGACGATGTTGCCCCACTGGTCGGAGCCGCCGATCTGCAGCCGCACCCCGAGCTCGCGGTACAGGTGCAGATAGTCCTGGGCCTGGAGCAGCAGGTAGCTGAACTCGGTGTAGGACATCCCGTCGCCGGCGAGGCGGCGCTTCACCGTGTCCCGCGAGATCATCGTGCTGACCGGGAAGTGCTTGCCGAGGTCGCGCAGGAACTCCAGGACCGTCTGCTGCCCGGTCCAGTCCAGGTTGTTGACGGCGACGGCGCCGGTCGGCCCGTCGTCGAAGGACACGAACCTCTCCAGCTGGCCCCGGATGATCCGGGTCCAGTCGGCCACGGTCGAGGCGTCGTTGAGCGTCCGCTCCCCCACGTCGCGCGGGTCCCCGATCATCCCGGTCGCCCCGCCGGCGAGGATGACCGGACGGTGCCCGGCCTCCTGGAAGCGGCGCAGGGTGAGCATCGGGATCAGGTGCCCGGCGTGCAGGCTCGACGCGGTCGGGTCGAAGCCTGCATAGATCGAAACCGGGTCGTCGGCGGCGAGCTCCTTCGCGAGCGCGTCGCGGTCGGTGCTCTGCGCGATCAGGCCGCGCCACTCCAGGTCGTCGAGGATGTCGGTACCCACGGTGCCCATCTTGGTCGGGCCGCCGCGGACCGCGCACGCGGGTGGCTCAGGCGCTGCGACGACGGCGTGTCCCGGCCCGGTACGGGCTCACTGCCGGGGAGCCTTCGACCCAGAACCGCCAGGGCAGCTCGGCCGCTGCGGCGACGCCCACCCGAGGTCCGGTCCGGACCAGCTCCGGTGCGACCGGGTCGCCCGCGCGCAGCCGCACCCGTGACGCCGGGTCGGTGACGTCGGTCCCGTTGTCCTCGCGGCGCAGCCCGAGCAGTGCGGCGAGCCGCGCGGGACCGCGGGCCAGGTCGTTGTCGCGGCGGGCGGTGGGTCTGCGTTCCCGCGCGACCCCCGGGTCGGTGAGCAGCTCACCGGCTCGCAGCAGGACCGCGCCCGGCTCGCCGTCGGTGAGGCACGAGACGTTCGCGCAGAAGTGCATGCCGTAGACGAAGTAGACGTACAGGTGCCCGGGCGGGCCGAACATCACCGCGTTGCGCGGGGTCGGGCCGCGATAACAGTGCGACGCGGGGTCGTCGCGGCCCCGGTAGGCCTCCACCTCGACCAGCCGCACCGCGACCGTGCCGTCGGGGGTGTCGGCCTCGAGGACGCACCCGAGCAGCCGCTCGGCGGCGGGCAGGACGTCGACGGCCAGGCCGGCCCGGTCCAGCAGACCGGCGGGGCCCGGCCGGTCGTCCCGGCCGGGCCCCGTCGTGTCGTCGTCCACCGTCAGCGGCGCGCGAGCGCCAGCTGCACGCAGGTCACGACACCGGCCATGGCCTTCTCGACCTCGTCGAGCGGGGGCAGGGTCGGGGCGAGCCGGATGGTCGCGTCCTGCGGGTCCTTGCCGTAGGGGTGCGTTGCACCGGCCGGGGTCAGGACGACGCCCGCCTCCTTCGCCAGCCGTACGACCTCCGAGGCGAGGCCGTCCGGGACGGTCAGGCTCACGAAGTAGCCACCCCGGGGCTTGGTCCACGACACGCCCTCGACGTCGGAGAACGCCTCGGTCAGCAGCCGGTCGACCGCGGCGAACTTCGGCGCGATCAGCTCGCGGTGCGCGGCCATGTGCGCCCGCAGCCCGGCGGCGTCCTTGAGGAACAGGGCGTGCCGCAGGTGGTTGACCTTGTCCGGGCCGATCGTCTTCTTCGACGCCAGCTTCAGCCACCAGTCGACGTTCGCCTGCGAGGCACCGAAGAACGCGACGCCCGCACCGGCGAGGGTGATCTTCGAGGTGGACCCGAAGACGAACGGGCGGTCCGCGTTGCCCGCCTCGGCGGCCAGGGTGAGGACGTCGGCGATCTCGACCTCCTCGGTGGTCAGGTGGTGCACCGCGTAGGCGTTGTCCCACATGATGCGGAAGTCCGGGGCGGCGGTCGGCATGGTGGCCAGCCGGCGCACGACCTCGTCGGAGTAGACGGCCCCGTCGGGGTTCGAGTACTTCGGCACGCACCAGATGCCCTTGATCGACGGGTCCTCGGCGACGAGCCGCTCGACCTCATCCATGTCAGGGCCGTCCGCGGTCATCGGGACGGTGACGAGGTCGATCCCGAGCCGCTCGCACACGCCGTAGTGGCGGTCGTAGCCGGGGACCGGGGCGATGAACGCGACCCGGCCGGCGTCGACCCAGCGGGTCGGGGCGCCGGGCAACGCGGTCAGCAGCGCGTGCACGAGCGTGTCGTGCATCAGCTCCAGGCTGGAGTTGTTCGACGCCACCAGTTGCCCGACAGGGACCTGCAGCGACGGCGCGAAGATCTCCCGCAGCTCGGGCAGACCCTGGCCGCCGCCGTAGTTGCGGGTGTCGGTTCCGTCGGCCGCGCGGAACTGTCCCGCGCCCGGCAGGCCGAGCAGCTCGTGGGACAGGTCCAGCTGCTGCGCGGACGGCTTGCCCCGCGTCAGGTCGAGCTTCAGGCCGGCGGCCTTGAGCTCCTCGTAGGCTGCGGCAGGGTCGGTCATGCGGTTCCTCCGGTGAACTCTCGCGCTGCTGCGACCGCGGTACGCAGGTCGGTGAGCTGCTCGGCGACCCGGTCGCCGGCCGTCCCACCGCGCGCGTTCCGCGACGCGATGGAGCCTTCCACGGTCAGTACGTCGCGGACACTCGGGTCGAGTGCCGGGTGCACGGCGGCCAGCTCGGCGTCGGTCAGGTCCTCCAGCCCGACGCCGCGGGCCTCGGCGGCGCGGACGCAGCCGCCCGCGGCCTCGTGCGCCACGCGGAACGGGACGCCCTGCCGGACGAGCCACTCGGCCACGTCGGTGGCGAGGGTGAACCCGGCCGGGGCCAGCTCGGCGAGCCGCCCGGTGTGGAAGGTCAGGGTGGCCACCATCCCGGCGACCGCGGGGAGCAGGAGCTCCAGCTGCGCGACCGAGTCGAACAGCGGCTCCTTGTCCTCCTGCAGGTCCCGGTTGTAGGCCAGCGGGAGCCCCTTGAGGGTGGTCATGAGCCCGGCGAGGTTGCCGACGAGCCGACCGGACTTGCCGCGGGCCAGCTCGGCGACGTCGGGGTTCTTCTTCTGCGGCATGATCGAGCTACCGGTGGAGAACGCGTCGTCGAGGGTGACGTAGCCGAACTCGGCCGTCGCCCAGAGGATGATCTCCTCCGACAGCCGCGACAGGTCGACGCCGATCATCGCGAGGACGAACGCGGCCTCGGCGGCGAAGTCCCGCGAGGCGGTCCCGTCGATCGAGTTGGCCGAGGACCCGGTGAAGCCGAGCTCGGCGGCGACGGCATCCGGGTCGAGCCCGAGCGAGGACCCGGCGAGCGCGCCGGAGCCGTAGGGCGACCAGGCGCTGCGCCGGTCCCAGTCGGCGAGCCGGTCGACGTCGCGCAGCAGGGCCTGGGCGTGCGCGGCCAGCTGGTGGCCGAGCAGCACCGGCTGGGCGTGCTGCAGGTGGGTGCGGCCGGGCATCGGCGCGCCGGGGTGGGCCTGCGCCTGGGCGACGAGTGCGTCGACGACGTCGAGGACGCCGGAGCCGACCCGTCGCGTGGCGTCGCGCAGCCACATCCGGAACTGGGTGGCGACCTGGTCGTTGCGCGAGCGACCGGCCCGCAGCTTGCCGCCCAGGTCGGCACCGGCCCGCTCGATGAGGCCGCGCTCCAGTGCGGTGTGCACGTCCTCGTCGCTCGGGTCGGGGCCGAACGCCCCGGAGGCGACGTCGGCGGCGAGCTCGTCGAGCGCCTTGTGCATTCCCGACAGCTCCTCGTCGGTCAGGAGACCGGCGCGGTGCAGGACCCGGGCGTGCGCCTTCGAGCCGCGGATGTCGTAGGGGGCCAGTGCCCAGTCGAAGTGGGTGGACTTCGACAGCGCCGCGAGCGCGTCGGCCGGACCGGACGCGAACCGGCCACCCCACAGCGCTCCGCCACCGGCGACCGCGCCCTGTCGGGGGTCCGCGTCGGTCATGTCGGCTCTCCTTCTCGTTCGTCGTGCGTCCCGGCGGCCGCGTGGGCCCTCCGGGGCAGGTCCTGCAGCCGTTCCGCCAACTCCGCCCCGGTGAGGGGCTCGCGGGCGACGACGATGACCGTGTCGTCGCCGGCGATGGTGCCGACGACGTCGTGCAGTGCGGCCCGGTCGAGTGCGCTCGCGAGGTAGTGCGCCGCGCCCGGCGGGGTCCGCAGGACCGCCAGGTTCCCACTCGCGTCGGCGGACACGAGCAGCTCCCCCAGCAACCGGGCGAGCCGCCCCGTGCCGCCCTCGACCCCGCGCACGGGGCTGCCGTCCTCGGGGATGCGGTAGACCGGCTGCCCGCCGTCCGCGCCGCGGAGCTTCACCGCGCCCAGTTCGTCCAGGTCACGCGAGAGCGTGGCCTGGGTCGTCTCGATGCCGTGCCGCTCGTGGAGCAACCCGATGATCTCCACCTGGCTGCTCAGGTCGTAGTTCCAGACCACGTCGATGACGGCCGCCTGCCGGCTGGCCCGGCTCACCGGGTTCCTGCGGTCGCGGTCCGCCTCACCCATGCCGAAGGAGCCAGGTGAGCAGCGCCTTCTGCGCGTGCAACCGGTTCTCGGCCTCGTCCCAGACTGCGCTGGCGGGGCCGTCGAGGACCTCGTCGGTGATCTCGTCCCCCCGGTGGGCCGGCAGGCAGTGCAGCACGACCGCGTCCGGTGCGGCGCGCTCCAGCAGGGCGGCGTTCACCTGATAGGGCCGGAACGGCGCGACCCGGTCGAGCCCGTCGTCCTCCTGGCCCATCGAGGTCCAGGTGTCGGTGACGACGACCTGGGCGCCGGCGACGGCGGCGACCGGGTCCGCGACGAGCGTGACCGATCCCCCGGTCTGCTCGGCCCGGGTCTTCGCGTCGCGCAACACGCCGTCGTCGGGGGTGAACCCGGCGGGCGCGGCGATCCGGACGTGCAGCCCGGCCGTGGCCCCGCCGAGCAGCAGCGAGTGGGCGACGTTGTTCGCACCGTCGCCGAGGTAGGTCAGGGTGAGCCCGGCGAGACGGCCGAAGCGCTCCCGCACGGTCTGCAGGTCCGCCAGGATCTGGCACGGGTGGAACAGGTCGGTCAGCGCGTTGACGACCGGCACGGTCGCCGCGCCGGCCATCTCCTCGATCCGCTCCTGGCCGCTGGTGCGCCACACGATCGCGTCGACGTAGCGCGACAGCACCCGGGAGGTGTCGGAGATGGTCTCGCCGCGCCCCAGCTGGCTGGTGGTGCCGTCGAGGATGATCGCGGTGCCGCCGAGCTGGCTGATCCCGGCCTCGAACGACACCCGGGTGCGGGTGGAGGACTTGTCGAACACGACCCCCACGGCGCGCGGTCCGGCGAGCGGGCGCTCGGCGAACGGGTCGGCCTTGAGCCGGTCGGCGAGGTCGAGGACCTCGGCCTGCTCGGCCGGGGTCAGGTCGTCGTCGCGGAGCAGGTGGCGGACCATCAGTTCCCCTGCCCCTCGTGCTGGGCGGCGGCCGCGTCGAGCACGGCGGGCAGAGCCGTCAGGAACTCCTCGGCCTCGTCGCCGGTCAGGGTCAGCGCCGGGGCCAGCCGCAGCCGGTCCGGGGTGGCGTTGTTGACCAGGATCCCGGCGTCGCGCGCGGCCGCGGCGGCCGGGGCGGCGACCGGCGCGGTGAGGCCGACGCCGATGTGCAGACCGGCGCCGGAGACGTCGCCGACCAGGGGGTGGCCGAGACCCTCGATCCGGCTGCGGATCTCCTTGCCGAGCCGGTCGACGTGGGCGAGCAGTCCCTCGGCGGCGACCGTGTCGAGGACGGCGAGCGCCGCGGCGCACGACACCGGGTTGCCACCGAAGGTGGTGCCGTGCTGGCCGGGCTCGAGCAGCGCTGCGGCGGCGCCGAACCCGACGCAGGCCCCGATCGGGAGACCGCCACCGAGGCCCTTGGCCAGGGTGATCACGTCGGGGACGATGCCGTGCGCCTGGTGCGCGAACCAGTAGCCGGTGCGGCCGATCCCGGTCTGGACCTCGTCGAGGACCAGCAGTGCGCCGCGCTCGGCGGTGATCCGCCGGGCCTGCGCCAGATACCCCTCGGGCGGCACGATCACGCCGGCCTCGCCGAGGATCGGCTCCAGGAACACCGCGGCGGTCCGCTCGGTGACGGCGGCGTCGAGTGCGGCGACGTCACCGAACGGGATGTGGGTCACCCCGGCGGGCATCGGCTCGAACGGGGCCCGCTTGGCGGGCTGCCCGGTCAGCGCGAGCGCACCCATCGTGCGGCCGTGGAACGCGCCCTCGCAGGCGATGATCTCCGGCCTGCCGGTCCGGCGGGCGATCTTGAAGGCGGCCTCGTTGGCCTCGGTGCCGGAGTTGCAGAGCAGGGTGCGGGCGTCGTCGCGGCCGAGCAGTGCCTGCAGCCGCTCGGCGAGCTGCAGCGCGGGCTCGGTGATGAAGAAGTTCGAGGTGTGGCCCAGGGTACGGACCTGCTCGGACACCGCCTCGACGACGGCCGGGTGCGCGTGTCCGAGCGCGTTGACCGCGATCCCGGAGTAGAGGTCCAGGTACGCGCGGCCCTCGGCGTCCCAGACGCGGGCGCCCTCGCCACGGACCAGGGTCAGTGGCGGGGTGCCGTAGTTGTTCATCAGAGCGGCCTGCCACCGCTGCGCGTGCGTGGTCATGTCGTTCCCCCGGCTGTGGCGTCCGGCAGCACCATGGTGCCGACGCCGTCGTGTGTGAACACCTCGAGCAGGACCGAGTGCGGCACCCGACCGTCGATCACGTGGGCCTGTCCGACGCCCGACCGCACGGCGCGCAGGCAGGCCTCCATCTTCGGGGCCATGCCGCTCTCCAGGCGGGGCAGCATCGGCTCGAGCTGGTCCGCGGTCAGCGAGGTGATGATCGACTCCGGGTCGGGGTAGTTCGCGTAGAGCCCCTCGACGTCGGTGAGCACCACGAGCTTCGCGGCGTCCAGCGCGCCGGCGAGCGCCGCGGCGGCGCTGTCGGCGTTGATGTTGTGGACCTGGCCGTCGGCGTCCGGCGCGATCCCGGCGACGACCGGGATGCGACCCGCCGCGATGATGTCCAGCACCGCGTCCGGGTTGACCTTCGTGACGTCACCGACCAGGCCGATGTCGACGGGCTCGCCCCCGACCAGCGCGGTGCGCTTCTCGGCCGTGAACAGGCCCGCGTCCTCCCCGGACAGGCCGACGGCGAGCGGCCCGTGGGCGTTGATCAGCCCGACGAGCTCGCGCCCGACCTGGCCGAACAGCACCATCCGGACGATCTCCATCGTCTCCGGGGTGGTGACGCGCAGGCCGCCGCGGAACTCGCCGGGCATGCCGAGCCGCTTCAGCATCACCGAGATCTGCGGCCCGCCGCCGTGCACGACGACCGGGTGGATGCCCGCGAGCCGCAGGAACACCATGTCCCGGGCGAAGGCCTGCTTCAGCTCGTCGTCGATCATGGCGTTGCCGCCGTACTTGACGACGACGATCCGGCCGTGGAAGCGCTGCAGCCAGGGCAGCGCCTCGGCGAGCACACCGGCCTTCTCCCCCGCCCGCTTCAGCCGGGCCGGGGTCTCCGGGGACGGCGCGATCTGCGGCTGCGGCAGCGCGTCCGGGGCGACCGGCTCAGGAGGAGTAGGCACTGTTCTCCTCCACGTAGGCGTGCGACAGGTCGGTGGTCCGGATCTCGGCGGTGTGCCCGTCGGCCCCACCGGACAGGCCCAGCTCGACCTCGATCAGCACGTCCTTCCCGGACAGGTCGCAGTCGGCCCGGTCCCCGGCGACGACGGCGCCCTTGCACAGCAGCACGCCGTTGATCGTGACGTCGAGGCGCTCGGGGTCGATCTCGGCGTCGGCGTACCCGGCGGAGGCCGCGACCCGGCCCCAGTTCGGGTCGGACCCGAACATCGCGGTCTTGACCAAGGAGTCGCGGGCGATCGTGCGGGCTACGGTGACCGCGTCGTCCTCGGAGGCGGCGCCGGTGACCCGCACGGTGATGCGCTTGGTGACGCCCTCGGCGTCGGCCTGCATCTGCTCGGCGAGGTCGCGGCACACGCGGGTGAGCGCGGCGGTGAACACCGCCGGGTCGGCCTCGACGCCGGACGCACCGGAGGCCAGCACCAGCACGGTGTCGTTGGTGGACATCGAGCCGTCGACGTCGAGCCGGTCGAAGCTGTAGCGGACCGCCTCGCGCAGCGCGGCGTCGAGCGTGGCCCGGTCGAGGACGGCGTCGGTGGTGACCACGCTGAGCATGGTCGCCATCGACGGGGCGATCATCCCGGCGCCCTTGGTGGTGCCCCCGACGGTCCAGCCCGCCGGGTCGGTGACCGCGGACTCCTTCGGGACGGTGTCGGTCGTCATGATCGCGGCGGCGACGGCGGATCCTGCCTCGGGCCCGGACGCCAGCTCCGCGGCGGCCGACCGGACCCCGGCGAGCACGGTCTCCCGCGGGAGCTGCTCACCGATCAGGCCGGTGGAGCACACGGCGACGTCGATCGCGCCGCAGCCGACCACCTCGGCCACCTGCTCCGCGGTGGCGTGCGCGACCTGGAAGCCCTCGGCGCCGGTGCAGGCGTTCGCCCCGCCGGAGTTGAGGACGACCGCGCGCAGCGAGCCGGTGGTCAGCACCTGCTGGGACCAGAGGACGGGGGCGGCCTTGACCTTGTTGCGGGTGAAGACCCCGGCGGCCTCGGCGCGCGGGCCGTCGTTGACGACGAGCGCCAGGTCGGCCTTCCCGGACTTCTTGATCCCGGCGGCGATCCCGGCGGCCCGGAAGCCCTGGGCTGCGGTCACGCTCACGGCGCCACTCCCGTCGTCGGCAGGCCGGCGGTCTCGGGCAGCCCGAGGGCCAGGTTCATGCACTGGACGGCGCCGCCCGCGGTGCCCTTGGTGAGGTTGTCGATCGCGGAGACGACGACCAGCCGGGCGGCGTCGACGTCGACGGTGACCTGCAGCGCGACCATGTTGGAGCCGAGGGTCTGCGCCGTGGTGGGCCACTGGCCCTCGGGCAGCAGCCGCACGAACGGCTCGTCGGCGTAGGCCTTCTCGTAGACCGCCCGGATCGCCTCGGCGTCGGTCGCCGGGTCGGCCAGCGGGGCGGAGCAGGAGGCGAGGATGCCGCGCGGCAGCGGCGCGAGCACCGGGGTGAAGCTCACCGACACGGGAGAGCCGAGCGCGGTGGACAGGTTCTGTGCGATCTCCGGGGTGTGCCGGTGCACGCCGCCGACGCCGTACGCCGACAGCGACCCCATGACCTCCGCGCCCAGCAGGTGCGGCTTGAGCGACTTGCCCGCGCCGGAGGTGCCGGTGACCGCGGTGATCACGACCTCGGGGGCCACCAGGCCGGCGACCAGGGCCGGGACCAGCGCGAGGCTGGTGCCGGTCGGGTAGCAGCCCGGCACCGCGACACGACGGGTGCCGGTCAGCGCGGCCCGGGCACCGGGCAGCTCGGGCAGCCCGTAGGGCCAGTGCCCGGCGTGCTCGCCGCCGTACCAGCGGTCCCAGGCGGCCGGGTCGGTGAGGCGGTGGTCCGCCCCGCAGTCCACGACGAGCGTGTCCGGCCCCAGCTGGGCCGCCAACTCGGCGGACCTGCCGTGCGGCAGTGCGAGGAACACCGCGTCGTGTCCGGCGAGGTTCTCCGCCGTGCTCTCGCCCAGGACGCGGTCCGCGAGCGGGGTCAGGTGCGGCTGGTGCTCGCCCAGACGCGTCCCCGCGTTCCCGCCGGCCGTGAGGGCGCCGATCTCCACCTCGGGATGTGCGAGCAGCAGCCGGAGGAGCTCTCCCCCGGCGTAGCCACTGGCTCCCGCCACTGCGATGCGTACCACGTGGATGAGTATGCACGGCCTCGGAAAGCCATGCAATCGGGATTCACGATCGCGATCGAGCGGTGCGGAACCGGGCCCGGCGGCCGCGTGCGACGCCTAGTTTCCCGCGGGTGCGGCGACGGGTGACACGCGGGGTGGGACCGGGCGCGGGCGCGCCCGCACGGAGGCGGTCGGTGGCGCGCACGGCCGCCGTCGCGACGGTGCTCGCGGGGCTGCTCGCCGGGTGCGCGTCGACCGTGTCCGGAACGCCGTGGCCGACGGGTCGAGGACCCGCGCCGTTCTCGTCCGGAGCGGCGCCGACGGAGCCCAGCCGGCGTCCGCCGACGTCGTTCACGGTGCCGGAGCCGCTGTCGAACGGGCCGCTCGCCGCCCCGACCACCGACGGCCGCCCGACGGTGACGGTCCCGCCCGTTCCCGTCCCGCCCCCGTCCGGAGCCCCGTCCGATCCGCCCGACGGCGGGGCCGGCGTGGCGCGCACAGTGCCGCCGGTGCCGGTCGGGGACGGCGCGTCCCGTGTCCCGGACGGCCGCGTCCGGCCCTCCCCGGGTACGGCGCGCGCCACGGCCCGGCCCGCGTCTCCGGCCGCTCCGGCCCCCCTGACCTCGGACGTGGTGGCCGACGAGTGCCTGCTCGACCGGGCAGCACTGACCGGGCTGCTGGGCGGGCCGCCGGTCGCGCCGGCGACGAACGCCGTCGTCACCCGCACCGACGGCACCCGCACCCGGGCCTGCTTCGCGCTCGCCGACGGCGTGACGGTGTCGGTCAACGTGTACACGACGAACCGGGGCACGCCGGCCGGCTACGTCGCCGGCGCACGACACGGCAGCGCGGTGAACGGGCTCCCGGCGGGGACCTCCGCGACGGTGCTCGACACCGTCGCCGGGCCGACCCTGCAGCTGGCCACCGCCCGGCACCTGGTGACGGTGGCGGTCGCGGGGCGGACACCGTCCCGCGACCGGTGGCGGGCCGCCGCGGTGGCCGCCGTCGCGGCGGCCCCGCGCTGAGCCGGCCGTGGCCCGGCACGGGCCCGCCACGGACCGGGGGTCAGCGCAATGCGGCTCCGTGCCGGGCGGTGGCCTCGGCGACCGCCGCGTCACGCGCAGCGTTAGCCTCCTCGCTGGTCAGCGTGCGGTCCGCGGCGCGCAGGCGCAGCGAGAACGCCAGCGAGCGGCGGCCCTGTCCGACCTGGTCGCCGGTGTAGACGTCGAACAGCCGCACCGACTCCAGCAGCTCCCCCGCGCCCGCGGTGAGCGCGTCGGCGAGGTCCGCGGCCGGGACCGTCTCGTCGGCGACCAGGGCGACGTCGACGGCGACCGGCGGGAACGGCGACACCCGCGGCACCGGCAGGTTCTCCCGCAGCGGGACCGCGTCGAGGTCGATCTCCGCGGCGGCGGTGCGGGCCGGCAGCCCCAGCGCCTCGACGACCTTGGGGTGCAGCTCCCCGGCGTACCCGACGACGGTGTCGGTGCCCGCGACGACGAGCTCCGCGCACCGGCCCGGGTGCCACGGCGCCCGCTCGGCGCGACGCGGCCGCAGCTCCACCCCGGCGGCGGCACCGGTCAGCCGGGCCGCCTCGACGGCGTCGGACCAGGCGGCGGGACGGCCCCGGCCCCACCAGCCGCGCGGCTCGCGGTTCCCGGCGAGGACGACCCCGACGTGCACGGGCTGGTCGGGCAGCGCGGCGCGCAGGGCGGCGTACTCGGCGTCGGACGGCCGGCCGGTGACGGCCGGGTCGGGCATCGCGGGGGTGCTCTCCCCCGGCTGCACGACCTGCGCGATCGCGTACAGCGCGAGGTCCTCGGCGCCGCGGGAACGGTTGCGCACCAGCATGTCCAGCAGACCGGGGAGCAGGGTCGTCGTGAGCCGGGACCGCTCGGCGTCGAGCGGGTTGGTGACGGCCACGGTGCGGCGGCGCTCGTCGTCGGCGGGCAGGCCCAGGTCGTCCCAGACGGCGTCGGAGACGAACGGGAACGGCAGCACCTCGACGTGGCCGGCCTCGGCCAGGGCGCGCGACACCGCGCGACGGCGCTGCTGGGCGGCGGTCAGGCCACGGCCGGCCGGGGCGGTGGGCAGCACGGAGGGGATGGCGTCGTAGCCCTCCAGGCGCAGCACCTCCTCCACCAGGTCGGCGGCCATGGTGAGATCCGGGCGCCAGGTCGGCGGGGTCGCGACGACGACGCCCTCGCCGCCGGCACCGGTGTCCAGCGAGACGGCGCAGCCGACCTGGGTCAGGCGGCGCACGGTGGCCCCGCGCGGGTAGTCGACGCCGGCGACGCGGTCGGGCATCGACAGCGGCATCCGCACGCTCGCGACGGCGGGGACCCCGCCGGCGTCGGTGCGGCCGTCGGCGAGGGTCCCGCCGCCGAGCTCGACGAGCAGCTGCGCGGCGCGCTCGGCCGCGACCGGCGGCAGCGCCGGGTCCACGACCCGTTCGAACCGCTTGGACGCCTCGCTGGGCAGCTTGTGCCGGCGCGCGGCGCGTGCGATCACCGGCGGGGAGAAGTGCGCGGCCTCCAGCAGCACGTCGACCCGGGCGCCGTCGGCGAGGTCCTCGGGGGCGGGGATCTCGGTGGACGCGCCGCCCATCACGCCGGCGAGCCCGATCGGGCCGGAGTCGTCGGTGATGAGCAGATCGTCGGTGTCCAGTGTGCGGATGTGGCCGCTGAGGGTCTGCAGCTTCTCCCCCGTCGTCGCGCGGCGGACCTCGATGGCGCCGGTCAGGCGGGTCGCGTCGTAGGCGTGCAGCGGCTGGCCGAGGTCGATCATCACGAAGTTGGTGACGTCGACGATCAGCGAGATCGGCCGCATCCCGGCCGAGAGCAGCGCGCGCTGCATCCACCAGGGGCTGGGCGCGGCCGGGTCGACGCCGTCCACCCGGCGCGCGACGAACCGCGGGCAGGCATCGGTGTCGGCGAGCCGCACCGGCCACGCGTCGCCGGTGGTGTCCGGGACGGTGACCCGGGTGACCGGGTCGGTGTAGTCGGCGTCGAGCGAGGTCGCGAGCTCGCGGGCGAGACCGCGGACGGCGAAGCAGTAGCCCCGGTCCGGGGTGACGGCGAGCTCGACGACGGGCTCGGACAGGCCGAGGACGTCGAGGGCGTCGTCGCCGGGCTCGGCGGTGCCGGGCGGCAGCACCAGGATGCCGCCGCTCTCGGCGCCGAGGCCGAGCTCCTTCGCCGAGGCGATCATGCCGTCGGAGACCTTGCCGTAGGTCGTGCGTTGCGCGATCGCGAAGTCGCCGGGCAGCACGGCGCCCGGTTCGGTGACGACGACGAGGTCGCCGACGGCGAAGTTGCGGGCGCCGCACACCACGTAGCGGTGACGTTCTCCTTCGAAGCCCACCCGGCAGTACCGGATCGGCTTCTTGAACCCGGTGAGCTCCTCGATCTCCTCGACCCGGGCGACCGTCACCGGTCCGGTGACCGCGGGGGCCGGGTGGATCTCCTCGACCTCCAGGCCGACCCGGACGAAGGCGTCGCCGATCGCCTCGGGACCGGCGGGCAGCGCCGCCGGGTCGATGTGCCGGGCGAGCCAGGACGCGGACACTCGCACTGCTCAGAACTCCTCGGGTGGAAGCGGGGTGGGCCGGGTCAGACGCCGAACGCGGTCGAGAAGCGGACGTCGCCCTCGACCATGTCCCGCATGTCCGGGATGCCGTTGCGGAACATGAGGGTCCGCTCGATGCCCATGCCGAACGCGAAACCGGAGTAGACCTCGGTGTCGACGCCACAGGCACGCAGGACGTGGGGGTTGACCATGCCGCAGCCGCCCCACTCGACCCAGCCGGGTCCGCCCTTCTTCTGCGGGAACCACAGGTCCACCTCGGCCGAGGGCTCGGTGAACGGGAAGTACGACGGCCGCATCCGGGTACCGGCCTCCGGGCCGAACACCGCGCGGGCGAACGCGTCGAGCGTCCCCTTGAGGTGGGCCATGGTCAGCCCGCGGTCGACGGCGAGGCCCTCGACCTGGTGGAACACCGGGGTGTGGGTGGCGTCGAGCTCGTCGGTGCGGAAGGTCCGGCCGGGGCAGGCGACGTAGACCGGCAGCTCGCGCTCCAGCAGCGACCGGACCTGCACCGGCGAGGTGTGCGTACGCAGCACCGTGCCCGAGTCCTGCCCGCGCTCGGGGTCACCCAGGTAGAAGGTGTCCTGCATGGTGCGGGCGGGGTGGTCCTTGCCGAAGTTGAGCGCGTCGAAGTTCAGCCACGACGCCTCGACCTCGGGACCCTCCGCGACCTCCCAGCCCATCCCGACGAAGATGTCGGCGATCCGCTCGGACAGCTGTGTGATGGGGTGGCGCGCGCCGCGCGGGCGACGGTCCCAGGGCAGCGTGACGTCGACGGCCTCCTCGGCCAGCACCCGGGCGTCGCGCTCGACGAGCAGGACCTCGCGGCGCGCGTCGAACGCGGCCTGGGCCTCCACGCGGGCGGCGTTGACCCGCTTGCCGGCGTCGGCGCGCTCGGGGCCGGGCAGCTGCCCCAGCGACCGGCGGGCCATCGGGATCGGGGCGCGGTCGCCGAGGTGCGCGGGCTTCGCCGCGGCCAGCGCGTCGAGGTCGCCCGCCTCGTCGAACGCCGTGCGGGCGGCCTCCACCGCGGCCTTCAGTGCATCCGGGTCGAGAGGGCTCGCCGTGTCGTTCTCACTCATGGTGCCCACGATCGTAGAGGGCGGCCGCGAGCCGGTTTCAGTCGCGCGCCGGGGACAGCTGCGGGGCGACGCCCGCGCGGGCCCCGACCGTCGCGTACAGGCAGATCGCCGCGGCGGTGGCGAGGTTCAGCGACTCGGCGCGGCCGTGGATCGGGACGCGGACCCGGTGGTCCGCGGCGGCATGCACCGCGGCCGACGGGCCGTGCGCCTCGCTGCCGAGGATCCAGGCGACGGGCCCGGCGAGGGTCGGGGTGACGGCGGGGTCGTGCAGGTCGACCTCGCCGTGCCCGTCGGCGACGAGCGTGGTCAGCCCGGCCGCGCGGCACATCTCGACGACGGCGGGCGCGTCCCGGTCGCGGGCCAGCGGCAGATGGAACACGCTGCCGGTGGAGGCCCGGACGGCCTTGCCGTTGTGCGGGTCGACGGTGTCCCCCGCCAGGAGGACCGCGTCACAGCCCGCCGCGTCGGCGACCCTGATCACGGTGCCGACGTTGCCGGGGTCGGAGATGCCGTCGCAGACCGTGACGAAGCCGGGGACCCCGGCCAGCGCGGTGGCGACCGGGACGTCGAGCAGGTCGCACACGGCGACGATCCCCTGCGGGGTGACCGTCTCGGACAGACCCGCGGCGGCCTTGTGCGTCACCGGGGACACCCGGGCGCCGGAGCGCTCCGCGGCCTCCACCAGCTCGGGGTGGCGCTCGGCGGCGACGGCGGTGACGAACAGCTCGTGCACCGTCACGGCGGCGAGGGCCTCGCGGACGGCCTGGGCACCCTCCACGAGGAAACGCCCGGCCCGATCGCGCCCCGCGCGCCGCAGCAGCTTGCGTGCCGCTGCGACGCGGGGAGTGCGCTCGGTACCGGGCGTGGAGTCCGCGGAGCGCTCGCCGGCGCCGCGCGACTCGATGTCGCCTCGGGTCACCTCAGGCCGCGGAGCCCTGCTCGGTGCCGACCGGCAGGTTCTCCTTCGCCACCGCGACGAGCGCGGCGAACGCGGCCGGGTCGCTCACGGCGATCTCGGCGAGGTTCTTGCGGTCGACCTCGACACCGGCGGCCTTGAGGCCCTGGATGAACCGGTTGTAGGTCATGTCGTTGGCGCGGGCCGCGGCGTTGATGCGAGTGATCCACAGCTGCCGGAAGTCGCCCTTGCGCGCACGACGGTCCCGGTAGGCGTAGTTCATCGAGTGGAGCATCTGCTCCTTGGCCTTGCGGTACAGCCGCGAGCGCTGCCCGCGGTAGCCGGCGGCCGACTCCAGCGTGGTGCGGCGCTTCTTCTGGGCGTTCACGGAGCGCTTCACGCGTGCCATGGGGTATCTCCTGGGGCTTCTCCGGCACTACCGCGATGGGGGTACGGCGTGCCGGGGTTCGTGAAAGGGGCGGAAGGTCAGTGACCGAGCAGCTTCTTGACGCGCTTCACATCGGCCTTGGCGAGCTCGACGGTGCCCGACAGGTCGCGCTTCTCCTTGCGCGACTTGACCTCGAGACGGTGCCGCAGCCCGGCCTGCTGGCGCATGAGCTTGCCGCCACCGGTGATGCGGACGCGCTTCGCGGTCCCCTTGTGCGTCTTGTTCTTCGGCATGACGTATCCGTTCGATGTCGGCCCCCGAGGTTCCGGGGGTCGGTGCGGGTACTGCGTGTCCCTCCCGTGCCCGGCTGCGGCCGGGCACGGGAGCGGGCTCACGCCTCGGCTTCGGCGGGGGCGTCTGCCGGGGCGTCGGAGCCGGCTGCCGCCGTCGTCTTGCGCGACGCCGGCTTCTTCGTCGGTGCCAGCACCATCGTCATGTTGCGGCCGTCCTGTTTCGGAGCGGCCTCGACGACGGCCATGTCACCGATGTCCTCGGCCAGGCGCTGGAGCAGGCGGTAGCCCAGCTCGGGACGCGACTGCTCGCGACCACGGAACATGATCGTGACCTTGACCTTGTTGCCGCCTTCGAGGAAGCGGATGACGTGACCGCGCTTCGTCTCGTAGTCGTGCTTGTCGATCTTCGGCCGGAGCTTCTGCTCCTTGATCACGGTGAGCTGCTGGTTGCGCCGGGACTCCCGGGCCTTCTGCGCGCTCTCGTACTTGAACTTTCCGTAGTCCATGAGCTTGCAGACCGGCGGGCGGGCCTGGCCGGCGACCTCGACGAGGTCGAGGTCGGCGTCCTGGGCCAGCTTGAGGGCGTCCTCGATGCGCACGATCCCGACCTGCTCGCCGTTCGGGCCCACGAGGCGGACCTCGGGCACGCGGATGCGGTCGTTGATGCGGGGCTCTGTGCTGATGGGGTCTCCTGTGTGACTCGCTGTGTCGCTACTACCTGCTGCCGGCGACGACAAGCGAAGACCCGTTGATCGGCCCGCGACAGAATGCTGCCGCGGAGCCGGACCATGGACCCGGACACCGTTACGATCACGGCGCGGGTGGGAGCGGGGCTCCACTTGACGCCCGGAACACACGTGTCAACGCGATCCCGGGTGGTCGCATTCCCGAGGGTAACAGGCCGCCGGTGCGCCGGGAACGCGGGGGCCGGGCCGGGACCTGCACGGACCCGGACCGGGGCCGGGCTCAGCCCGCGCTGGCGGCCTTGGCCCGGCTGCGCCGTGCGGTCGTCGACCGCCCCGCGCCCGCGGTGCCGTTGCCGTTCGACGACGAGCTCCGCCGCCGGACCGGCGTGACCGGTGTGTCGTCCGGGGTGACCAGGTCGCGCAGGAACCGGCCGGTGTGGCTGTCGGGGTGTGCCGCGATCTGCTCCGGTGTCCCCTGGGCCACCACGGTCCCGCCGCCCGAGCCGCCCTCCGGGCCCATGTCGATGACCCAGTCCGAGGTCTTGATGACGTCGAGGTTGTGCTCGATCACGATCACGGTGTTGCCCTTGTCCGCCAGGCCCTGGATGACGGCGAGGAGCTTGCGGATGTCCTCGAAGTGCAGACCGGTGGTCGGCTCGTCGAGGATGTAGACGGTGCGGCCGTTGCTGCGTTTCTGCAGCTCACTGGCGAGCTTGACGCGCTGGGCCTCACCGCCGGACAGCGTCGGCGCGGGCTGCCCGAGCCGGACGTAGCCGAGGCCGACGTCGACCAGCGTCCGCAGGTAGCGGGCGATCGAGGTGATCGGCTCGAAGAACTCGGCAGCCTCCTCGATCGGCATGTCGAGGACGTCGGCGACGGTCTTGCCCTTGTAGTGGACCTCGAGGGTCTCCCGGTTGTAGCGGGCTCCCTTGCAGACCTCGCACGGCACGTAGACGTCCGGCAGGAAGTTCATCTCGATCTTGATCGTGCCGTCGCCGGTGCACGCCTCGCAGCGGCCGCCCTTGACGTTGAAGGAGAAGCGGCCCTCGGCGTAGCCGCGGACCTTCGCCTCGGTGGTCGCGGCGAACAGCTTGCGGACCTTGTCCCACACGCCGGTGTAGGTCGCCGGGTTGGACCGCGGGGTCCGCCCGATCGGCGACTGGTCGACCCGGACGAGCTTGTCGAGTTCGTCGATGCCGTTGATCCGGGTGTGCCGGCCGGGCACCTGGCGGGCGCCGTTGAGCCGGTTCGCCAGCACCGTGGCGAGGATGTCGTTGATCAGCGTCGACTTGCCGGACCCGGACACCCCGGTGATCGACACCAGGCCGCCGAGCGGCACGTCGACGTCGATGCCGCGCAGGTTGTGCTCGCGGGCGCCGACGATGGTCAGCCTGCGGTCGTGGTCGAGCGCGCGGCGCTCGGGCAGCGGGATCGACTTGCGCCCGGACAGGTAGGCACCGGTCAGCGAGGTGTCGTGCGACTCCAGGTCGGCGATGGTGCCGGAGTGCACGACGCGGCCGCCGTGCTCACCGGCGCCGGGGCCGATGTCCACCGCCCAGTCCGAGGCGCGGATGGTGTCCTCGTCGTGCTCGACGACGATCAGGGTGTTGCCCAGCTCCTTGAGCCGGGTCAGCGTGTCGATCAGGCGCCGGTTGTCGCGCTGGTGCAGGCCGATCGACGGCTCGTCGAGCACGTAGAGGACCCCGACCAGGCCGGAGCCGATCTGGGTGGCCAGCCGGATGCGCTGCGCCTCGCCGCCGGACAGCGTGCCCGCGGCGCGGTCCAGCGACAGGTAGTCCAGCCCGACGTCGAGCAGGAAGCCCAGCCGGGCCTGCACCTCCTTGAGCACTGCGCCGGCGATCATGGCCTGCCGGTCGTCGAGGACCATGCCGTTCAGGAACTGCGAGCACTCGGCGACCGACATGTTCGACACCTGCGCGATCGACCGCTCCCCCAGGTCGCGGTGCGGCAGGGTCACCGACAGCACCTCGGGGCGCAGCCGGGCGCCGTTGCAGGCGGGGCAGGGGATGTCGCGCATGTAACCCTCGTAGCGCTCCCGCTGCGACTCGGACTCGGTCTGCTCCAGGCGGCGCTCGAGGAACGGCATGACGCCCTCGAAGTTCGCGTAGTACGAGCGCTCGCGGCCGTAGCGGTTGCGGTAGCGCACGTGGACCTGGTCGTCGCTGCCGTGCAGCACCGCCTTCCGGGCGGCGGCGGGCAGCGTGCGCCAGGGGGTGTCCATCCGGAACCCGACCGCGGCGGCCAGACCGGACAGCAGCCGGCCGAAGTACTCCGCGTTGTGCCCGGACGACCAGGGCGCGATCGCGCCGTCTCCGAGGGACAGGTCCGGGTCGGGGACGACCAGCTCGGGGTCGACCTCCTTCTTGATGCCGATGCCGGAGCAGGCCGGGCAGGCGCCGTAGGGCGAGTTGAAGGAGAACGTGCGGGGCTCGAGGTCGTCGACGGCGAGGGTGTGCCCGTTCGGGCAGGCCATCTTCTCGGAGAAGCGGCGCTCGCGCTGCGGGTCGTCGTCGGGCAGGTCCACGAAGTCCAGCACGACCAGGCCGTCGGCCAGCCGCAGCGCGGTCTCCACCGAGTCGGTGAGGCGCTGCTTGGCGGTCGCCTTCACCGAGAGCCGGTCGACCACGACGGAGATGTCGTGCTTCTCCTGCTTCTTCAGCTTCGGGGGGTCCGAGAGCGGGTGGACCGTGCCGTCGACGAGGACGCGGGAGTAGCCCTGGGCCTGCAGGTTCCCGAACAGGTCGACGAACTCGCCCTTGCGGGTGCGCACGACCGGCGCGAGCACCTGGAAGCGGCTGCCCTGCTCCATCTCCAGGACCTGGTCGACGATCTGCTGCGGGGTCTGCTTCTCGATCCGCTCGCCGCAGGTCGGGCAGTGCGGGATGCCGGCACGGGCGTAGAGCAGCCGCAGGTAGTCGTGGATCTCGGTGATCGTGCCGACCGTCGACCGCGGGTTGCGGTTGGTCGACTTCTGGTCGATCGAGACCGCCGGGGACAGTCCCTCGATGAAGTCGACGTCGGGCTTGTCCATCTGCCCGAGGAACTGGCGCGCGTACGCCGAGAGGGACTCGACGTAGCGCCGCTGGCCCTCGGCGAAGATCGTGTCGAACGCGAGGCTGGACTTGCCGGACCCGGACAGCCCGGTGAAGACGATCATGCTGTCGCGGGGCAGGTCGATGTCGATGCCCTGCAGGTTGTGTTCGCGCGCGCCACGCACGACCAGCTTCGGCCCGTCCGGGACCGGCGACGCGCCCGGGGACAGGGCGGTGCCGGCGTCGCGGCGGTCGGTGCTGTGGTCGCTCACGTTTCGCGCCTCCTGGGGTGGCGGTGCCGTCCGGGTGATACCCGGTCGTAGCGCCCGCAGGGCTGGGGACATTCCGCGACCGGGCACCTGTGGCCGGTGAGGTTCGTCCCCACGTCCGCCGCCGATGCTAGGTCGACCCACCGACAGCGAGCCCGTCGAGCCGGCCTCGCAGGCGGTCCGGCGCGGTGGATGCACACCGGGACGCGCCGGTCGGTCCGCAGTGCACGGTACTCGCACGTCCGTTCGATCCGTCAGCGGCCCCGTGGGTGCGACCGGCGGGTTCTCCCCACCGCGGGATGTCGGTGCGGGCCGCTACCCTCCCGCTCGTGGACGTCCTGGAGAACTACACCGGTCACACCGACCCCGGCGGCGCGGCCATCCGCCGCGACCTGGAGCGGTTGAGCATCAGCAAGGTCTCGGTCGGCGAGATGGACAACAACGCCTACCTGCTCGTCTGCAAGCGGAGCAACGAGGCGCTGCTGATCGACGCGGCGGCCGAGCCGACCCGCATCGCCGACCTCATCGGCGCCGCCGACGAGCGTCCGGACCTGCGCCACCTGGTCACCACCCACCGCCACGCCGACCACTGGCAGGCACTCGGCGCGATCGCGGGCATGTTCGAGCCGCGGCTGATCGCCCACCCGCAGGACGCCCCGGAGCTGCCGGCCCCGATGGACGAGTTCGTCGAGCACGGCGACACGATCACCTTCGGCGAGATCGAGCTGGAGGTCATCCACCTGCGCGGGCACACGCCGGGCTCGCTGGCGCTGCTCTACCGCGGGGAGGACCGGCCGCACCTGTTCACCGGGGACAGCCTGTTCCCGGGCGGGCCGGGGAAGACCTGGTCGGCGGAGGACAACGCGCAGCTCATCGGCGACCTCGAGGAGCGGGTGTTCGACCGGCTCGACGACGACACCTGGTTCTACCCGGGTCACGGGGACGACTCGACGCTCGGAGCCGAGCGGCCGAGCATCCCGGAGTGGCGCTCGCGGGGCTGGTGACCCTCAGCGCACCGCCGGGCCGCTGCGGGCGTAGCGGCCCGGCGTGACCCCGACCAGCCGGACGAACCGGCGGTGCAGGTGTGCCTGGTCGTGGAACCCCACCGCCGCGGCCGTCGCCGCCGGCGGGGTCCCCTCCAGCAGCAGCGACCGCGCCCGTTCGACGCGGCGGGCGTCGAGGTAGCGGTGCGGCGGCAGCCCGAAGCGCCGCGAGAAGGTGCGGACCAGGTGGCCGGGGTGGGCGTGCAGCAACCGCCCGGCCTCGGCGAGGGTCACCCCGTCGACCAGCCGGGTGTCGAGCAGGTCCCGCAGCCGGCCGGCCAGGTCGTCCGCCGGTGCCCGGCCGGGTCCGACGGCCGGGTCCAGGTGCCGGGCGAGACGTTCGGCGACGAGCGCGAGCCTGCTCTCGGCGTGCAGCTCCTCCCCCGGCACGACCAGCGCGCGGTGCAGCTCGTCGAGCCTGCGGCGCAGGACCGGGTCGGCCACGCCCGGCCGATCGACCGCGGGGCCGACCAGCCCGCCCGTCCCGGCCGCCCCCGGGTCGAGCGCGGCGGGGTCGAGGTAGAGGACCCGTTTGCGGAAGCCGGAGCCGCCCGCCGCGCGTCCGTCGTGCGCGACCCCGGGCGGCAGCAGCGTCACCGGGGCCTCCTCGGTCCCGTGTGGGCGCCGGTCCAGGTCGTAGCGGACGGCGCCGTCGTCGACGATCAGGACGGTCCACGTGGAATGCGCGTGCAGCGGGTACCGGTGCCGGACGAAGCGGGCGTGCAGCACCTCGGCGATGCCCGGCACGCGCTGCGGCCGCCAGGCGGTGACGGCCTCGCCCGGCGCCCGCGGCCCGGCCCCGTTCATGTGAGGAACGTACAAGAGTGCGGGCGCCCGGCCGTCGAGGATCGACGACGTGACCCTCTCCCCCCTGCTCCCCTCCTCCCCCGCTCGCCCCGCCACCAAGATCGCCGTCGTGCTGCGTGACGACCTGCTCGGCTGGCAGGTCGCGAACGTGACCGCGTTCCTCGCCGCCGGGGTCGCGGCCGGCGTCCCCGAGCTGATCGGCGAGCCCTACGCCGACGCCGACGGCACCGCCTACCTGCCGACCCTCGGCCTGCCGGTCCTCGTCCGCGCCGGGGACGCGGCGACGCTCGCGGCCTGCCGGGCCCGGGCGGTCGGCCGCGGGCTGCCGGTGGCGGTGTTCACCGCGGCGATGTTCTCCACCGGCAACGACCACGACAACCGTGCGGTGGTCGCCGCGGTCCGGGCCGAGGAGCTCGACCTGGTCGGGGTGGCGCTGCACGGTCCGCGCAACGCCGTCGACAAGGTCCTCAAGGGGACGACGACCCATCCGTGACGGCAGGCGGGGCCAGCCCGGCGTCGTCGAACAGCTCCCGCCAGCGCGCCGCCGGGAGCCGGTCCAGCGGCCGGTCGGCGGACGCCCACGCCTCGGCGACGGCGCCGGGCAGCAGGTCCGCCCCGACCAGCCCGGCGTCGGTGAGCTCGGCGAGCAGCTGCGGCACGCGGTGCCCGCCGACCCGGGCGACGGCGGCGTCCCAGTCGGGCCGGGTGATCGGGCGGTCGCGGTCGAGCAGCGCGTTGACGGTGATCTCGTAGAGGGCCTGGCTCACGCGGTCAGGATGCCTCCTCGACCCGGCTCCTCCAGCGCGAGTCCGGTGGAGCGCGGGCCGAGCAGGCCGACATCGAGGCACAGCGGCACGATGAGCCCCGCTGCGCCGCCGAACACCGCGACCGGCTCGGCCGTGGCCGGCCGCGAACACGATGCCGAGCACGCCGATCGCCAGCGCCGTGCCGATGATCAGCCACTTCCGCTCGAACCGATCGACCAGCGGGTCCGACGCGAGCGAGCCGAGCGGGTACCCCGCGAAGCTGAGCGCGGCGTAGCCGAGCGACTCGCTGATGTCGAAGCCGTGGCCACCAGGACCAGCAGCGCGGGCGTGCCGAAACCGTGGTAGGCGACGGTGTACGCCCGGGCCCGACGACACCACCGCCGCCTTGCCGACCGGGCCGAGCGCCCACTCGCGGACCAGGAGCGCGGCGAGCACGCCGCCGAGGAACACCTCGTACAGGTCGGAGAACGACCCGATCCCCACCAGGACGACGAGTCGCCGGTGCCACCCCGACAGCGGCAGCGACTCCAGCACCGCCGCCGGTCCGCTCGTGGCTGTCGTGGGCCGTGCCTCGGTCATCGCCGCCCCGGGCGTCGTTGGCATTACTCATGATTCCACATCGCAACGATGGCGTGCGGTGACCGGTACGAGACGGGCGACGTCCGGCAGGACCGCCGGGAGGGGCACGACGGACGGTCGCCGTGCACGGACGGTCACCGTGACGAGGTGACCGGCCGCCGTTACTGCTCCGAACGGCCGCTGTTCGGGGGCGGTCGACCCACTTAGCGTCCCGGACCGATGAGCGCTCCCCACGCCGACGACCGCACCCCCGCGCGCCCGGAGGGCCGCCGCAACGGGCATCCGACGACGCTGCTGACCGGCGCCGCCCCCACCGACGGCGACCC
>NZ_JAMXSG010000054.1:0-24835 GCF_024124365.1 Pseudonocardia sp. McavD-2-B | reverse complement strand
CGCTGGTGGGGTGAGCGGCCCGCCCGGCCGTGCCGAGGGCCGGACCGACGCCCGGCTGTGCCGAGGGCCGGGCCGACGCCCGGCTGTGCCGAGTGGCCGGGCCGACGCCCGGCTGTGCGACCCGGCGGAGCCGCCGCCTACCCTCGGGCCCCATGAGTGCCGACCGGGTCAAGGTCGCCGTCGTCTTCGGCGGCCGCAGTTCCGAGCACGCGATCTCGTGCGTGTCCGCGGGCAGCGTGCTGACCCACCTCGACCCGGAGCGGTTCGAGGCGGTCCCGGTCGGGATCACCCCGCACGGGGCGTGGGTGGTCGGCCCGTCCGACCCGGTCCGGCTGGCGATCTCGGGTCGCGAGCTGCCCGAGGTCGACGGGACCGCCGAGGCCCTGGTGCTGCCCGGCGAACCGGGTCGCGGCCTGGTCCGCCTCGACGCGCGCGAGGCGCTGACCTCGGTCGACGTGGTCTTCCCGATCCTGCACGGGGCCTTCGGCGAGGACGGCACCATCCAGGGTCTGCTGGAGATGGCCGGGCTGCCCTACGTCGGCGCCGGCGTGCTGGCCTCCGCGGTCGGCATGGACAAGGAGTTCGCGAAGAAGCTGCTGCGCGCCGAGGGCCTGAACGTCGCCGACGGCGTCGTGCTCCGCCCCGGCACCGACATCGGGTTCGCCGACCGCGACCGGCTCGGTCTGCCGCTGTTCGTGAAGCCGGCCCGCGCCGGGTCCTCGATGGGCGTCACCCGGGTCACCGACCCGGCCGCGCTCGACGCCGCCGTCGCCGAGGCCCGCCGGCACGACCCGAAGGTGCTCGTCGAGGCGGCCGTGCCCGGCCGCGAGATCGAGTGCGCGGTGCTGGAGTTCCCCGACGGCAGCGTCCGCGCCAGCCTGCCCGCCGAGCTGCGCTACAACGGCGAGTTCTACGACTTCGAGTCCAAGTACCTCGACACCTCCGAGCTGCAGATCCCCGCCAAGCTCGACGACGAGATCACCGAGTCGCTGCGCTGGAAGGCGATCACCGCGTTCCGTGCGCTCGACGTGCAGGGCCTGGCCCGGGTCGACTTCTTCGTCACCGACGACGGCGACATCACCGTCAACGAGGTCAACACGATGCCCGGGTTCACCCCGAGCTCCGCGTTCCCGAAGATGTGGGCGGTCACCGGGCTCGACTACTCCGAGCTGCTCAGCACCATGGTCGACACCGCGCTGGCCCGCGGGACCGGGCTGCGGTAGCTACCGGACCCGCACCGGCTGCGGCGGGAGGGCGTCGACGACCGCGTCCGACACCGCCTGCAGCGGCCCCGGACCGGTCTCCGCGGGCGCGGACAGCTCCAGGTACACCCCGCGGTCGACGACGGCGTAGGTCGTCGCGAGCGCGCCCTGCGGGGTCGCCAGCGGCAGCCAGCTCACCCCGTTGACGACGATCAGCGGCGAGGTCGGCCCCAGCTCGGCCGGCCGTTCGGTGCCGCAGCGCAGCACCACCGGCTCCGGCTCGGCGACCCACGCCCGCGCGCCGGGGACCGGCGGGTCGATCTCGCGCGGCGCGAGGTCCCCGGTGTCGCCGGGGATGCCGGCCGGCAGCGCGCGCAGCACCGCGTCGCACCACGTCGACGACGCCTGCGGTGCGGCCTGTGCGGGAAGCTCCAGGGGGCCGGTGTCCGGCCCCGTCGTCAGGCGGGCCCAGACCGCGAGCCCCGCCACGACGAGGGCGAGCAGCAGGGGCAGCGCGATCGCCACCACGACCGGTGGTGACATGCGTGCCCCTGCCACGTCCGCGCCCGTCTCAGCTCAGCTTGACCACGGGGCAGGTGAGCGTCCGGGTGATCCCGTTGACGTTCTGCACCCGGGCCACGACCAGCCGGCCGAGCTCGTCGACGTCGTCCGCCTCGGCGCGCACGATCACGTCGTACGGGCCGGTGACGTCCTCGGCCGAGACCACGCCCGGCAGACCCCCGATCTCGGAGGCGACGGAGGCGGCCTTGCCGACCTCGGTCTGGACGAGGATGTATGCCTGCACCACGGCGTGCCCCTTTCCGGTAACTGCCGACCTGCCGGATGGTTGGCGGCAGGAATGTCGGACGCAGAACCTACCGGAGGCCGCCCCCGTGTCCCCATCCGCGATCACGCCCGAGGGCGGTTCCGAGACCGGTGTCTCACTCCGGGAGGTCGGTGAGTTCGCACTGATCGACCGGGTCACCACGGACCGTGTCCAACCGGCTACGACGGAGCTCGGTCCCGGGGACGACTCGGCCGTCGTCACCGCCGCCGACGGGCGGGTCGTCGCCTGCACCGACGTGCTCGTCGAGGGCGTGCACTTCCGGCTCGACTGGTCGAGCCCCGAGCAGGTCGGGCGCAAGGCCGCGGCCGCGAACCTGGCCGACATCGCCGCGATGGGGGCGGTGCCCACGTCGCTGCTGGTGGGGCTGGCGTGCCCCTCGTCGACGCCCGCGGCGCAGCTCGAGCAACTGGCCGACGGGCTGTGGGCCGAGGCCCGCTCGACCGGGGCCGGGCTCGTCGGGGGCGACCTGACCTCGGCGCCGGTGATCGTCGTCTCGGTGACGGCGCTGGGGGACCTGCAGGGCCGGGCCCCGGTGCTGCGCTCCGGGGCCCGGGCGGGGGACCGGATCGCGGTCTGCGGGCGGCTGGGCTGGTCCGCGGCCGGGCTGGCGGTGCTCGGGCGCGGGTTCCGCTCCCCGGCGGCGCTGGTCGACGCGCACCGGGTCCCGGAACCGCCCTACTCCGCCGGCCCGCAGGCCGCCGACGCCGGCGCCACATCCATGATCGACGTCTCGGACGGCCTGCTGGCCGACCTGGCACACGTCGCGCGGGCCTCGGGGGTGGCGCTGCGGCTGCGGTCGCGGCCGTTCACGGTGGCCCCGCGGATGGCGGAGATCGCGTCCGCGCTGGGCCTGGACCCGCTGCGCTGGGTCCTGACCGGTGGTGAGGACCACGCGCTGGCGGCGACCTTCCCCGGGGACGCGCCGCTGCCCGAGGGCTGGACCGAGGTGGGGGCGGTGGAGGCACCGGACGAGGCGGGCGCGGGGGTCACCGTCGACGGCCGTCCCTACGACGGCGACGGCGGCTGGGTCCACTTCGCGAAATACTGATTCCACATCGTGCTTGCGCGGCGCCGGGACGGGTGACATCGTGCCCTCACGATCGGGCGATTCGGGCACGTGTCGCGATTCGCCCCGCACCGGAGGGGTGTCACCGTGGACAACCTGGGCGTACTCAGCCTGCTCGCTCTCACCCCCATCCTCGTCGTCGCGGTTTTGCTGGTCGGGCTGCGCTGGCCCGCGAAGTACGCGATGCCGCTCGGCTTCGTCGCCGCGGCCCTGATCGGGTCGCTGGTCTGGGGGATGGGCACCACCGCGATCGTCGCGTCGACGATCGAGGGCCTGATCATCGCGGTCGGCCTGCTCTACATCATCTTCGGTGCGCTGCTGCTGCTGCAGACGCTCACCCAGAGCGGCGCGCTCGCGACGATCCGTGCCGGGTTCACCGGCATCAGCCCGGACCGGCGGGTCCAGGCGATCATCATCGGCTGGCTGTTCGGGTCGTTCATCGAGGGTGCGTCGGGGTTCGGGACCCCGGCAGCCGTCGTCGCGCCGTTGTTGCTGGCGCTCGGCTTCCCGGCGTTGGCCGCGGTGCTGGTCGGCATGGTGATCCAGTCGACGCCGGTCAGCTTCGGCGCCGCCGGGACGCCCGTACTCACCGGCATCGGGCAGGGGCTGTCCGGGTCGGCGGAGGTCGACGCGCGCACCGCTGCGCTCGGCCTGGACGCGACCGGCTACCTGTCCGCGATCGGGTTCGAGGTCGCGGCGCTGCACGCGGTCGCCGGGACGCTGATCCCACTGTTCCTGGTGTGCCTGCTGACCCGCTTCTTCGGGGAGAACCGCAGCTTCGCCGAGGGCCTCGCGGTCGCCCCGTTCGCGCTCTACGCCGCGTTCGCGATGACCGTGCCCTACGTGCTGGTCGCCGCGCTGCTCGGCCCGGAGTTCCCGTCACTGCTCGGCGGGCTCGTCGGGCTGGCGCTGGTGATGTTCACCTCCAGCCGCGGCTTCCTCATGCCGCGCACGGTGTGGGACTTCCCGCCGCGCGAGCGGTGGCTCGACCGCTGGACCGGCACCATCTCCGCGGGTGCCGACGACGGCGTCACCGGCACCCGGATGAGCACCTGGCTGGCCTGGTCGCCCTACGTGCTCGTCGCGGCGGTGCTGGTGCTGACCCGCACCGTCGCGCCGGTGAAGGACGCGCTGTCGGGAATCACCGTCGGACCCGCGGACATCCTCGGGACCGGCATCGGCGAGACGCTGCAGCCGCTCTACTCGCCGGGCGCGCTGTTCCTGCTGGTCTGCCTGGTCACCTACGGCCTGCACCGGATGAAGGGCCGCCAGGTCGCGACGTCATGGGCCGTGTCGGGACGCCAGCTCGCCGGTGCCGCGGTCGCACTGCTGTTCGCGCTGCCGCTGGTCCGCATCCTGATCAACTCCGGTGCCGAGCTGAACACGACCGGGCTGGCCTCGATGCCGCTGACGCTGGCCGAGGGGGCCGCCGCCGTCGCCGGGCCGGCCTGGCCGGTCCTGGCACCGTGGATCGGCGCCCTGGGGGCCTTCGTCGCCGGGTCGAACACGGTGTCCAACCTGACGTTCGCCCTGTTCCAGTTCGCGACCGCGGAGAACATCGGCGCCACCCCGGAGACGGTGGTCGCGGCCCAGGCGGTCGGCGGTGCCGCCGGGAACATGATCACGGTGCACAACGTCGTCGCCGCGTCGGCGACGGTGGGGCTGCTCGGCCGGGAGGGCGACGTGATCCGGATGACGATCATCCCGATGACGTACTACTGCCTGCTGTCGGGCGGCCTGGCGTTCGTGCTGATCCACGGCGTCGGACTCAACACCGGCACGGTGCTGCTCACCCTGGTGCTGCTGACGCTGGCCGCGATCGTGGTGGGCCTGCGGCGGGCGGCGGCCCGGCTGCCGGCCTGACCCGGGGACGACGACGGCCCGGTTCCCATCGCTGTGGGGACCGGGCCGTCGTCGTGTGGATCAGGAGCCGCGACGCCAGAACAGCAGCACCCGGCGCAGCCGGCTCCGCAGGCTCGGGTGACCGGGCACCGACCGCTGCGGGGCCGGGAACTGCCGGAACTCCGCGGGCGGCGGGGTCAGGTGGGCCGCCGGGAGGGTGGGCGGGTCCATCGCGACCAGGGTCTGGGGGAAGTGGCGCGCATCGGGCGACGGGGTCTTCTCGGGGTGCACGGTCGTCTCCTCCACGGCCGGTCCATCGCTCGCGGTGGTCGGGTCGTTACCGACGGCCTGCTGCATCTCCGGCCTCCTCACGGTCTCGGGCGGGGCGCATCGCCGGGACCCGTACCCGCCGGGGCCGGGGTCCACCCGCACGGGCCGCATCCGGGACGGGCCACCGCCGGGCCCGGGAGGCGAGCGCGGGGCGGCGGTGCCTGCACACCCAGGGTACCGACGTGACGTGCTCCGGAGACGTGTGCGGTGGCTCACCCGGCACGCCGTCGGAGACCCGGGTGCTCGCTACGGTGAGTGCCGAGCATGTGGGACGGGTGGACGGAGCGGGCGTGTCGGGGCTGGTGGCGGTGGTGGCGTGGGCCGCCCTGGCGGGGTGGATCGCCGCCGGTGTGCTGCTCGTGCTGGCCCACCGGCGGCTGGAGCGGCTCGAGCGGGAGCACACCGCCCGCAAGTGGGACATCGTCGCGCTGCGTGCCCAGCTGCGGGCGTTGCACCGGCGGCCGGACGAGCTGTCCGACCCCGCCGCGTCCACCGGTGCCGGCCCGTCCGTCCCGCGGCACCCCGGAGGTGACCCCGGGTTTCCGGTCCCGGCCGGCGGGACGCCCGGGCGTACCCGGACGGCCGGCGCCACGGCATGGCGCCGGTCGCACCGGCGCCCGGTGGGCCGTACCCGGCGGCGTCCCTCCTGACAGGGGCGGGGTCAGCGCCGTGGCACCGCCGCCCCCCGGATGCTCGCGTCGAGCAGCTGCACCGGGTGCAGCAGCGGAACGTCGGCGAAGTCCTCGTTCGGCAGGTACTTGCCGATCTGCAGCAGACAGCCCGGGTTCGCGGTGACCACGACGTCCGGCTTCGCGTCGCGGATCTTCTCCGCCTTCCGCACGCCCAGATCGGCGGCCGCGTCCGGCTTCACCATGTTGTAGATGCCGGCCGAGCCGCAGCACAGCGACGCCTCGGCGATGTCGACGAGCTCCAGCTCGGGGATGGTCCGGAGCACCTCGCGCGGCTGGTTGCGGACGCCCTGGGCGTGCCCGAGGTGACAGGCGTCGTGGTAGGCGACGCGGCCGGTGACCGGGGTCCGCGGGGCGCGGGGGCCGCCGTCGTCCTCCCGGGAGTACAGGTCGGCCAGGACCTCGTGCACGTCGCGGCAGCGGGCGGAGAAGCGCGCCGCGCGGTCGGCCCAGGCGGGGTCGTCGGCGAGCAGGTGGCCGTAGTCCTTCATCGACGAGCCGCAGCCCGCGACGTTCGTGACCACCGCGTCGACGTCGAGGGTCTCGAAGCGGGCGATGGTGCGCCGGGCCCGGTCCAGCGCGGACTCCTCGCGCCCGGCGTGCACCTCCAGCGCGCCGCAGCACTGCTGGTCGCGGGGGACGAGCACGTCGCAGCCCTCGGCGGCGAGCACCCGCACGGTGGCCTCGTTGACCCGGTGGAAGAACACGTCCTGCACGCAGCCGGTGAGCAGTGCGACCCGGGCCCGGCGCGTGCCGACCGCGGGGGTGTGCACCGGGAGCGTCGCGAACGCCTCGCGCACCGAGACCGGCGGCAGCAGCGACTCCATCGCCGCGAGCTGACCGGGCAGCTTCTCGGCGAGCTTCCGGATCGCGGGGACCTTCCGCAGCTGCTGGTACAGCGCGCCGGGCAGGGCGGCCGCCCGCAGCCGTCGCTTGTAGGGGAACAGCGCGAAGATCGCGTCGCGGAACAGCTTGTCCGACGCACTGCGGGGCACGTTGCGCTCGATCTGCGGGCGCACCGACTCCAGCAGCTTGTCGTACTGCACCCCGGACGGGCAGGCGGTCACGCACGCCATGCAGCCCAGGCAGTTGTCCATGTGCTCGGTGAACGGCCCGTCGAGGCCGATGTCGCCCTTCTCGGCCAGGTCCATCAGCAGGATCCGGCCGCGCGGGGAGTCCATCTCCTCGCCCCACAGCACGTAGGTGGGGCAGGTCGGCAGGCAGAAGCCGCAGTGGACGCAGTCGTCGAGCAGCTCGCGCTGCGGCGGGTGGACGTCGTCGAACGCGCTCGGGCCCTGCTGGGGGATCTTGGTCTCGGCCGCCCCGGTCGGGGTGCCTGCGGGCTCGTGGGTGCTCGTCATGCGTGCCTCACATCCAGGGAGCGAAGCGACCGGCGGCGAACCGGGCCTCGGGGTCGAGCTGGGTCTTGACGGCCCTGAGCAGGGCGAGTGCGGACGGTGCGGGGCCCCACGCGGGGGCGTCGAGGGTCTCGGGCCGGTCACGCAGCACGCTGGTGCCGCCGACCGCGGCGACGGCGTCGTGCACCTCCGCGACGGCGGCCCCCGGCACGGTGACGGTCGCGACGCCGGTCGCGAGGCCGGCCGTGACGGCGGTGGCGGGCAGCTGCTCCACCAGCGGCGCCAGCCGGGTCGGTGCGCACCCGATCCGGACGACGGCGCCGTCGAGGGCGGGTCCGTCGCCGTCACCGCCGGCGTGCGGACCGTCGGTCAGCGACGTGTGGGCGTCCCACGCGTCCGCGCCCACCTCCCGGGCGTCGGCGCCGAGCAGCTCACGCAGGCGCTCCACCCGTGCGGGCAGGGTCTGGGCGCCGCCCTCCAACCGGACCAGCAGACGTCCCGGGTCACCGGACACCCACTCGACGGCGATCGGCTCCAGCGGGCTGGCCATCAGCTCCAGCACCCGCGACGCGGCCTCGGCCACCGGGCCGTCGACGCCCACGCAGGCGACGGCCTTCGGGACCGGGTGCAGCCGCAGGACGACCTCGACCAGCGGGCCGAAGGTGCCGTAGGAGCCGTGCATGAGCTTGGCCATGTCGTAGCCGGCGACGTTCTTGATGACGTGTCCGCCGGAGCGGACCATCGTGCCGTCGGCGAGTACCGAGGTGGTGCCGATGACCAGGTCCCGCAGACCGCCCCAGACCAGGGCGGACGGGCCGGCGTCGGCGGTGGCGAGCAGCCCGCCGACCGTGGCGCCGCGGGCGACCCGGGCGGCGTCGAACGCGAGGCGCTGACCGTGCTCGGCCAGCTGCTCCTGCAGCGCGCGGACCGGGGTCCCGGCGTGCACCGAGACGGTCATGTCGCCGGGGTTGTGGTGGATCACCCCGGACAGTGCGGAGAGGTCGAGCGTCGCGGCGATGTCGTCGCCCGCGCGGCCGGCCCAGCCGGTGGCGGTGCCGGCGCCGGTGATCGCGAGGCGGCCGGGGGTGTCCAGGACGGCGTCCCGGACCTCCTTGGCCGAGGTGGGGCGCAGCGTGGTGGGAGCAGCGCGTGTCATGTCGTCGGGCCCTTCCGGGTCTCGTACGGGTCGGTCGGACAGGTCGGCCGGACGGGTCACAGCCGTTCGATCAGGCCCGCCTCCTCCAGCGGGTGCGGCCGGTAGAGCCCCGGCTTCTCACCGCACAGCCGCGGGGTGGGCAGGAGCTTGCCGGGGTTGCAGATGTGATCGGGATCGAAGCCGTCGCGGATGCGGCGCATGACGGCCAGGTCGTCCTCGCCGAACATCCGCGGCATGGAGCAGGCCTTGTCGGTGCCGATGCCGTGCTCGCCCGACAGCGAGCCGCCCATCTCGACGCACAGCTCCGCGATCTGCGCCGACAGGTGCTCGGCCTGCTCGGTCTGGCCCTCGGCGGCGGAGAACAGGACCAGCGGGTGCAGGTTGCCGTCGCCGGCGTGGAAGACGTTCGCGACGCGCAGCCCGGCGTCGGTGCCCATCTCGTCGATCCGTTCGAGGATCTCGGCGAGCCGGGTCCGGGGGACCACGCCGTCCTGGACGATGTAGTCCGGCGAGATCCGGCCGACCGCGGCGAACGCGGCCTTGCGGCCCCGCCAGATGTTCGCCCGCTCCTCGGGGGAGCCCGCGATGTGGAGCCGGGTGCAGCCGTGCCGGTCGCAGATCTCCTTGACCAGCGCGAACTGCTCCTCGCACTCCTCGACGGTCCCGTCCAGCTCGACGACGAGCGCGGCCGGGGTGTCGAGGGAGTAGCCGGCGCCGGTGGCGCCCTCGGCGGCCTCGATGGCCAGCGCGTCCATCATCTCGACCGCGGCGGGCACGATCCCTGCCGCGACGATGTCGGACACGACCCGGCCGCCCGCCGACACCGACGGGAAGTCCGCCAGCAGCGTGCGCATGACCTCGGGGGTGCGCAGCAGCCGGACGGTGACCTTGGTGACGATGCCGAGCGTGCCCTCGGAGCCGAGGAACACCCCGCGCAGGTCGGGCCCGGACTGCTCCATCGTGTCCGAGCCGAGGGTGACCACCTCGCCGTCGGGGAGCACGACCTCCATCGACAGCACGTGGTTGGTGGTGAAGCCGTACTTGAGGCAGTGCGCGCCGCCGGAGTTCTCCGCGACGTTGCCGCCGATCGTGCACACCTGCTGGCTCGACGGGTCCGGGGCGTAGTAGAGCCCGTACGGCGACGCGGCCGCGGTGATCTCGAGGTTCGTGACGCCCGGCTCCAGCACCGCGCGCCGGTTCTCCGGGTCGACCTCGAGCACCCGGTTGAGCCGGTTCAGCCCGATGACGACGCCCTCGGCCACCGGCAGCGCGCCGCCGGACAGGCCGGTCCCGGCGCCGCGGGCGACGAACGGGATCCGGTGCCGGGCGCAGATCCGCACGCACCCGGCGACGTCCTCGGCGGTGCGGGGCAGCAGGACCAGCTCGGGGACGACCCGGCTGCCGGTCAGGCCGTCGCACTCGTAGGTCCGGGTACGGACCGGGTCGTCGAGCACGTCCGCTGCGCCCAGGAGGGCGACGAACTCGTCGTGGATCGAGCGGGCCAGAGGCATCGCTGCACTCCCTTGCTGCGCGTGGCGGGGCTCACGGGAGGGTACGTCGACACGGTGACGCCACGCCTGTTCGACGTCACGGACGGGGGCCGTGTCACTTCCGTGATGCGGAAAAGATAATCCACTGGTAGAAATACGACCAGTCCTGACATCCACACGGAGAGGGTGGTCACAGATGGCCGACACCGCCGGCCTGCAGGTCGACGAGCACCTGAGGTCCTTCGTCGAGGGCGAGCTCCTGTCCGACGTCGACCTCACGGCGGACGACTTCTGGGCGACCCTGGCCCGGCTCCAGGAGCGCTTCGCCCCGAGGATCGCCGACGCCCTGGCCCGTCGCGACGAGATCCAGGCGCGCATCGACGAGTGGCACCGCGAGCACGGGGCCGGCTCGGTCGAGGAGTACGAGAAGTTCCTCACCGACCTCGGCTACCTGCTCCCGGAGAAGTCCCCGACGATCGACGTCGACCGGGTCGACCCGGAGATCGCCGAGGTTCCCGGCCCGCAGCTGGTCGTGCCCTCCACCGTGCCGCGCTACGCGCTGAACGCCGCCAACGCCCGCTGGGGCTCGCTGTTCGACGCCTTCTACGGCACCGACGCGCTCCCGCAGGACGGTGAGCTCGCGAAGGGCTACGACGAGCGCCGCGGCGCACAGGTGATCACCGCCGCCGACGAGCTGCTCGACGAGCTGTTCCCGCTCGCGAAGGGCAGCCACGCCGAGGCCACCGCCTACCGGGCCTCGGCCGACGGGCTCGTCGTCGACACCGCCGCGACCGGCACGGTCGGGCTGGCCGACCCCGCGCAGTTCGCCGGGTTCCGCCCGGTCGACGGCGACGGCCGCGGCGCGGTCCTGCTGACCCGCAACGGGCTGCACCTGGAGATCACGATCGACCCGACCACCCAGGTCGGCACCCAGCACCACGCCGACGTCGCCGATGTCGTGCTCGAGTCCGCGGTCACCACGATCGTCGACCTCGAGGACTCCGTCGCGACCGTGGACGGCGAGGACAAGGCGCTGGCCTACCGCACCTGGCTCGGGCTGCTGCGCGGTGACCTGACCGCCGAGTTCCGCAAGGGCGGGAAGACGGTCACCCGCCGGGTCAACCCGGACCGCGAGTACACCGCGGCCGACGGCTCCGACCTCACCCTGCCCGGGCGCTCGCTGATGCTGGTCCGCAACTGCGGCCACCACATGACGACGAACGCGGTCCGCACCGCCGACGGCGCCGAGGTCGCCGAGGGCGTGCTCGACGCGCTCGTCTCGGCCGTCGCCGGGCTCTACGACCTGCAGGGGAAGGGCCCGCACACCAACTCCCGCGCGGGCAGCGTCTACATCGTCAAGCCCAAGCAGCACGGGCCCGAGGAGGTCGCGCTCACCGTCGAGCTGTTCGGCGCCGTCGAGGAGGCCCTCGGACTGCGGGCGAACACGCTCAAGATCGGCATCATGGACGAGGAGAAGCGGACCACGGTCAACCTCTCCGCCTGCATCGCCGAGGCCGCGAACCGGGTCATCTTCGTCAACACCGGTTTCCTCGACCGGACCGGCGACGAGATCCACACCTGCTTCACCGCGGGCCCGGTCCTGCGCAAGGGCGACATGAAGTCGACGACGTGGCTGAAGACCTACGAGGACCGCAACGTCGACGTCGCGCTGGCCGCCGGGTTCGCGCACACCGCGCAGGTCGGCAAGGGCATGTGGGCCAAGCCCGCCGCGATGGCCGAGATGATCGAGCAGAAGATCGGCCACCCGAAGGCCGGCGCGAACTGCGCCTGGGTGCCGTCTCCGACCGCCGCGACCCTGCACGCGCTGCACTACCTGCGCGTCGACGTGCACGGGGTGCAGGACGAGATCGCCTCCCGCGCCACCGCGGACCGTCGCAAGCTGCTCGAGGTCCCGGTGACCGACGCGGCGTCGCTGTCGGCCGAGGACGTGACCCACGAGCTGGAGACCAACGCCCAGTCGATCCTCGGCTACGTGGTGCGCTGGGTCGGCATGGGCATCGGCTGCTCCACCGTGCCGGACCTGGAGGGCGTCGGGCTGATGGAGGACCGCGCCACCCTGCGGATCTCCGCGCAGCTGGTCGCGAACTGGCTCCAGCACGGTGTCGTCGACGAGGGGACGGTGCGCGACACCTTCGCCCGCATGGCCGCCGTGGTCGACGAGCAGAACGCCGGCGAGGACGGCTACCCCGCGATGGCGAAGGACCTGGAGTCCAGCGAGTCGTTCCAGGCCGCGCTGGAGCTGGTGTTCAGCGGGGCGACCGAGCCCAACGGCTACACCGAGCGGACGCTCACCCGCTGGCGTCAGCGGGCCAAGGCCGCGGCCTAGGCCGCACCACCACCGTCGACGACGACGCCCCCGGGACCGGTTCCCGGGGGCGTCGTCGCGTTCCGAGGAGGAGACCGATCGTGAAGCCGTGGGTGCGGCCGGCCGCCGTGCTGTTCGGCGTCGGTTACGGCGCCAACCAGTTCAGCCCGCTGATGGTCATGTACCGCGAGCAGGGGCACTACTCGCCGACCGTGGTCGCCGCGTTCTTCGGCGTCTACGTGCTCGGTCTCGCCCCGGGCCTGCTCGTCGGCGGGCCCGCGTCGGACCGCTGGGGCCGCCGCCGGGTGCTGGTGCCCGCGACGGCCGCGTCGATCCCGGCCAGTGCCGTCATCGCGCTCGGTGCGTTCTCCGAGATCCTGCTCTACGCCGGCAGGCTGCTGTTCGGCCTGTGCATCGGCGTCGCGATGGCGGTGGCCACGACGTGGGTCAAGGAGCTGTCCGGCGAGGGGGAGGGCGCCCGGCGGGCGGCGCTCGCGCTCACCGCGGGCTTCGGCCTCGGACCGTTGGTCGGCGGGCTGCTCGCGCAGTTCGCACCGCTGCCGATGGAGCTGCCCTACCTGGTCCACATCGCGCTCATGGTCCCCGTCACCTGGTGGCTCGTGGCGGCCCCGGAGACGGTCGTGCCGGGCCGCTCCCGGTCCTGGCTGCGCGACCTGCGGGTGCCCGCCGCCGCGCACCCCCGCTTCCGGTGGCTGGTGCTGCCCGCCGCGCCGTGGGTGTTCGGCGCCGCCGCGCTGTCGTTCGCGGTGCAGCCGACCGCGCTCGGCGACGTCGTCGGCGGCTACGGGCTGCTCGTCGCGACGCTGCTCACCGCCGTCACCCTGGGCTGCGGCTTCCTCGCCCAGTCCGCGGCCCGGACGATCGACGCCCGCTCGCCGCTCGCCGCCACCCGGATCGGGCTCGTGCTCGTCGTCGTCGGGACGGTGGTGGCCGCGGCGGGTGCCGCCGGCCGCTCCGTCCCGGTCGCGTTCGGTGCCGCCGCGTTGCTCGGCGCCGGCTACGGCTTCGTGCTGCTGTCAGGACTGCAGGAGGTCCAGCGCATCGCCGCGCCGGAGCACCTGGCCGGGCTCACCGCGGTGTTCTACTCGCTGACCTACGCCGGTTTCCTGCTGCCGATGCTGCTGTCCGCCCTGACCGGGGCCGCGGGATACCCGGTCCTGCTGCTCGTCGTCGCCGGGGTGCAGGCGGTCTGCCTGGGCCTGGTCTGGGCGGGGGCGCACCGGGTGCGCCGGTCCCCACGGGAGCGGACCGCGGTGCCCTGACCCGTGGCCACGGCCCCGGTGTGGTCGCGGTCCGCGCGCTGATCCGCTCCGCGCGCGCGTCCAGGTCCGCGCGCGGAGCGGATCACCGCGCGCGGTGCGGATCACTCCGCCGTCCGAGCCGGGAGGCCGTCGGGGTCGGCGCGCGCCGCCGCCCCCGGCCGGGGGGTCCACCCGATGTCCACCCCGGGACGGAGGCGGCCACCGGCCGGCGCTCGTACCGTCGGGCGGGTGACCACCACCACCGGTCCGGACGCCACGGACCTGCCGCGCCTCCCGTTCCCGCGCCACGACGTCCTCGAGCTCCCGCCGCTGTTCGACCGGCTGCGGGAGCGGTCCCCGATCACCCCGGTCCGGACCCCGGCCGGTGATGTCGCGTGGCTGGTCACCGGTTACGACGAGGCCCGCGCCCTGTTCGCCGACGACCGGCTCGGCCGCAGCCACCCCGAGCCGGAGCGGGCCGCGCGCATCTCCGACTCGATGATCTTCGGCGGGCCGAGCGGCGACTCACCGGAGACCGAGCGCGCGAACCACACCCTGATGCGCAGACTGCTCGCGCCCGCGTTCTCCGCGCGCCGGATGCGCAGGCTCTCCGGACACGTCGCGGAGCTGGTGGCCCGGCAGCTCGACGTCGTGGAGGCCGCCGGTCCCGGCGCCGACCTGCACGAGCTGTTCTCCTTCCCGCTGCCGGTGCTGGTCATCTGCGAGCTGCTCGGCGTCCCCTACGACGACCGCGAGGAGTTCCGGCGCTGGTCCGGCGAGCTCGGGCTGCTCCACGACCGGCCCCGCGCCGAGGCCGCCGCGCAGGCACTGTTCGCCTACGTCCGCGGCCTCGTCGACCGCAAGGACGACGAGCCGGGGGAGGACGTGCTGTCGGACTTCGCCGCGCTCGGCTCGGCGCCGGAGCAGCGCGACCGGCTCGCCGCGCTCGGTGCCGGACTGCTGTTCGCCGGGCACGAGACGACGGTCGGGCGGATCGACACCGGCACCGTCCTGCTGCTGGACCGCCCGGGGGAGTGGGCGGCGCTCGCCGCGGACCCGGAGCGCGCCCCGGGGGCGGTCGAGGAGGTCCTGCGGCTGGCCGTGCCCAGCGGGGGCAACGGCGGCATCCCGCGCTACGCGCACGCCGACGTCGACATCGCCGGGGTGCACATCCCGGCGGGCGACGCGATCCTGCTCGCCCCGGGCGCGGCGAACCGGGACCCGCGGCACTTCGACGGGGCGACCGGGTTCGACGCCGGGAGGAAGTCCTCGCACCTCGCGTTCGGGCACGGGCCGTACTTCTGCGTGGGCGCGAGCCTGGCCCGGGTCGAGCTGACCGAGGTGTTCCGGGCGCTGCCCGCCCGGTTCCCGTCGCTGCGCCTCGCCGTGCCGCGCACCGAGCTGGAGCTGCGCTCGGACGTGCTCACCGGAGGGCTGCGCGCGCTGCCGGTCACCTGGGACCGATCATGAGGACGTGGGGCAACTCGAACTGCGGGTGGCGGGGCTCGACCATCCGGACGTGACGCCACTGATGCGGCGGCTGCAGGCGTTCTACGGCGAGGTCTACGGCGACGGCGACGCCACCCCCGTCGACCCGGCCGACTTCCGGACCCCGTCCGGGTTGTTCCTGGTCGGCTACGACGACGGCGTCCCCGTCGCGACCGGGGCGTGGCGCGCCGTCGACGCCGACCCGGCCGACCCGGCGCGCCGTGACGGCGACGCCGAGCTGAAGCGGATGTACGTCGAGCCCGCCGCCCGCGGCCGGGGACACGCCCGGGCGGTGCTCGTCGCGCTGGAGCGTGCGGCCGCCGCCGCCGGGCGTCGTCGCATGATCCTCGAGACGGGTGACGGCCAGCCCGCTGCGATCGCGCTGTACGAGACCAGCGGATACCGTCGGACCAGCAACTTCGGTGCGTACCGGAACGACCCCCGCTCCCGGTGCTTCGCCAAACCGCTCGCGGCGTGAGACTCGGTACGGTCACGGGCGAAACGTCCGGTTGCGCCGATAGGATGACCTCGGCGTCGTCGCCGCGTCCCTTCCGGTGATCGTGCGGCGGCCTCTTCCGGCGCTCCCCGGGTCCGGCCGTGACGTGAGCGGAACCGCTGGTCCGAACGACCCCGTGACCCCAGGAGGTGTCGGTGCTCGCCGTCGTGGCCGCCCATCTCGTCCTGGCGCTGTGCCTGCCCGCGCTCGCCCGGTACCACCGGCGGCTGGCGTTCGGCGCCGGCGCCGCCCTGCTCGCCGCCACCCTCGTGTGGGCGATGACGCAGGCCTCGACCGCACTCTCCGGCGGGGTGACCGACCGCGTCGAGTGGGCGCCCGAGCTGGGGCTGACGCTGAGCCTGCGGATGGACGCGCTCGCGATCGCGATGATCGTGCTCGTCTCCGGCGTCGGAGCGCTGATCATGATCTACGCGGCCTGGTACTTCGGACCGCGCTCCACCGACGCGGCCCGCTCCGCGGCGCTGCTGGTCGCCTTCGCCGGGATGATGCTCGGCCTGGTCCTGGCCGACGACCTGCTGACCCTCTACGTGTTCTGGGAACTGACGTCGCTGACGTCGTTCCTGCTCGTCGGGCAGGGCGGCCAGTACCGGGAGAACCGCCGCGCCGCGGTCCAGGCGCTCGTCGTGACCGTGTTCGGCGGGCTGGCGATGCTGCTCGGGATCGTGCTGCTGGGCCAGCTGGCCGGCACGTACTCGATCCCGGAGATCACCGCGGCCGCGACCTCCGGGACGCTCGCCCCCGACAGCCCGGTCGCGTTGTCGGTGTCGCTCGTGCTGATCCTGCTGGGCGCGCTGACCAAGTCCGCGCAGCTGCCGTTCCACCCCTGGCTCCCGTACGCGATGGCCGCCCCGACGCCGATCTCGGCGTACCTGCACGCGGCGTCGATGGTGAAGGCCGGGGTCGTGCTCGTCGCGCGGCTCGGGCCCGCGTTCTCGGTGCACCCCGTGTGGTGGGCGCCGGTCATGGTGCTCGGCCTCGCGACGATGGTGCTGGGCGGCTGGCGCGCGATGCGCCAGACCGACCTCAAGCGGCTGCTGGCCTTCGGCACCGTCTCCCAGCTCGGGTTCCTCATGGTGCTGTTCGGGTCCGGCTCGCGGGTGGCCGGGCTCGCCGGCATCGCGATGCTGCTGGCGCACGGCCTGTTCAAGGCGCCGCTGTTCATGGTGGTCGGGGCGATCGACAAGGCCTGCGGCACCCGTGACCTGCGGGAGCTGTGCGGTCTCGGGCGCCGCCGGCGCGGGCTGGCCGTCGTCGCCACGCTCGCCGGGCTGTCGATGGCGGGGCTCCCGCCGATGCTCGGCTTCGTCGGCAAGGAGGCCGCGTTCGAGGCGTTCGTGCTCGAGGGCGGCGTCCGCGGCTGGATCGCGGCGATCGGTCTCGTCGCGGGCTCGCTGCTGACCGTCGCCTACACCGCACGGTTCCTGTGGGGCGCGTTCTCCACCAAGGGGCTGCACCCCACCGGCGGCGACCCGGTCCCGTTCGGCCTGTCCGGCCCGGCGTGGCTGTGCGCGCTGACCGGGATCGCGGCCGGGTTCGCCGCGCCGCTGGTCCAGCAGCTCGCCGCCTCCTACGCCGCGTCGCTGCCCCCGCTCGGCGACGCCTACGCCGCCCGCTACGAGCTGGCCCTGTGGCACACTCCCGGGCTGCCGCTGCTGTTCACCGGCGTCGCGCTGGCCGGCGGGCTCCTCCTGCACCGCTACGGACAGACCCTGACCGGGCACCTCTCGGTGCCACACGTGTCCGCCCAGCGGGGGTACGAGGCCGTCGTGACCGGGCTGGAGCGCTCGGCGATCACGGTCACCGGCCGGCTGCAGATCGGCTCGCTGCCGGTCTACCTCGGCTGCATCCTCGCAACACTGATCGCGCTGCCCGGCCCGGTCCTCGCCGTGACCGGCACGTTCCCGACCGACCAGGCGCCGTACCACTCGATCATGCAGGTCCCGGTCGGGCTGATGGTGATCGTCGCGGCGATCGCGCTGTGCCTGGCGCACCGCCGGTTCACCGCGGTGCTGCTGGTCGGCGCGGTCGGCTACGGCATCGGCGGCCTGTTCGTCATCGACGGTGCCCCCGACCTGGCGCTCGCCCAGTTCCTGGTCGAGACGCTCACCCTGGTGGCGTTCGTCTTCGTGCTGCGACGCCTGCCCGCCCACTTCGACGAGCCGGACAGCGAGCGCCGCGTTCGCGCTCCCAAGGCCGCGGTCGCCGCGGTCGGCGGCCTGCTCGTCGCGGGGATGGCCGTGGTGCTCTCCGGGGCCCGCACGCTGCCGCCCGCCACCACCGGGCCGTTCATCGCCGGCGCGCCGGAGGCCGGCGCGACCAACCTGATCAGCGCGATCCTGGTGGACTTCCGGGCGCTCGACACGGTCGGTGAGATCACCGTGCTGCTGATCTGTGCCGCCGGCACCGCGAGCCTGGTGCTCGCGACCCGTTACGACAAGAAGAAGGGCGGCACGGTCGTGCGCAGCGGCTCGGGATCGCCGAAGCACGAGCAGGAGGTGCTCGGATGACGGCCTCGCAGGAGAAGCCCGCACCCCCGCCGGGGGACGCCGAGAGCTGGGCCCGGATGGACCAGCCCAGCGGGCGGTGGATGCTCCCCGGCGCCTGCCCGGACGTCCGCGAGCGGACCCTCGTGCTGGAGGCCGCGGCCCGGCTGCTGTTCCCCGTGGTGCTGGTGTTCTCGGTGTTCCTGCTGCTGGAGGGCCACTACGGCCCCGGCGGCGGGTTCTCCGGCGGCCTGGTCGCCGGGCTCGCATTCGTGCTGCGCCACATCGCGGGCGGCGACGACAACCTGGGCTCCCGGTTCCGGATCCGCCCGCCCGTGCTGGTCGGCACCGGGCTGATCGTCGCGGTGCTCACCGCACTGGCCCCGGTCGCCTGGGGCGATCCGGTGCTCGCCTCGGTCAAGTGGACCATCACCTTCGGCCCGTTCGGCTACCTCGACATCGTGACCAGCCTGCTGCTCGACGTCGGCGTCTACCTGCTGATCATCGGCGTGGTGCTCGACCTGCTGCGCTCGCTCGGCTCCGGCATCGCCCGCGACGCCCGCGAGGCCGGCGAGGACGTCCCGGGCGGAGGCGGCCGCGGATGAACACCACGATCAACCTGAGCATGGCGATCGTGCTCGCGGTGCTGTACTCGGTCGGGTTCTACCTGCTGATGCAGCGATCGCTCATGCGCATCCTGATCGGCATCGTGGTGCTCGGGCACGGCGCGAACCTGCTGCTGCAGGTCTCCGGCGGCCCGCCCGGCCGCGCCCCGATCCTCGACGCGGTGCTGCCCGAGCAGATCACCGACCCGCTCCCGCAGGCGCTGGCGTTGACCGCCATCGTCATCACCTTCGCCCTCACCACGCTGCTGCTGGCCCTGGGCTACCGCTCCTGGGTGCTCGTCGGGCACGACGAGGTGCAGGACGACGTGGAGGACCGCCGCATCGCCGACCGGCAGAAGCCCAAGGGCGCGATGGAGGAGGGCACCGCGGACGAGACCGACGCCGGGCCCGAGGACACCGCCGACTCCCACGAGCTCGAGGAGGGCCGCCGGTGACCCCGCTACAGGCCCTGGTCACGCTGCCGGTGCTGCTGCCCATGCTCGGTGCCGCGACCAGCGTCGTCGTCAGCCGCCGCGCCTCGGCCCAGCGGGTCATCGGGGTGGTGACCCTGACGCTGGTGTGCGTCGTCGCCGCCGTGCTGCTGGTCGCGGCCGACGCGAACGGCCCGGTCGTCGCCGAGCTCGGCGGCTGGTCGGCCCCGATGGGCATCGTGCTCGTCGCCGACCGGATGTCGGCGCTGCTGCTGCTCATCTCGACGGTGGTGACCCTCGCGGTGCTCGTCTACGCGATCGACCAGCGGATCTCCGACTACGGCCGGGAGACCGCCAGCACCACCTTCCACCCGATCTTCCTGCTGCTGTCGACGGGGGTGTCGCTGGCCTACCTGACCGGCGACCTGTTCACCCTGTTCGTCGCGTTCGAGATCATGCTGGCGTCGAGCTACGTGCTCATCACCCGGCGGACGTCGGCGTCGCGGATCCGGTCCGGCATGACCTACGTGATCGTGTCGCTGACCTCGTCGCTGCTGTTCCTCACCGCGGTGGGGCTCGTCTACGCCGCCACCGGCACGGTCAACCTGGCCGACCTCGCCGGGCGGATGGGTGCGCTGCCGGAGGGCCTGCGCGCGGTCCTGGCCCTGGTGCTGATCGTGGTGTTCGGCATCAAGGCGGCGATCGTGCCGCTGCACTTCTGGCTGCCCGACAGCTACCCGAACGCGCCCGCCCCGGTCACCGCGCTGTTCGCGGGCCTGCTCACCAAGGTCGGCATCTACGCGCTGCTGCGCACCCAGACCCTGGTGTTCCCGCAGGACAGCCCGTCGACGCTGCTGCTGGTGATCGCCGCCGTCACGATGGTGGTCGGGGCACTCGGCGCCGTCGCCCAGGACGACCTCAACCGGCTGCTGTCGTTCCTGCTGGTCAGCCACATCGGGTTCATGGTGTTCGGGCTCGCCCTGCACACCCCCGACGGCATCGCCGGGACCGGGCTCTACGTCGTCCACCACATCACGGTCCAGGCGACGTTGTTCCTGGTCAGCGGGCTCATCACCCGGCGGACCGGGACGGTGTCGATCTCCCAGATGGGTGGGCTGGCCCAGCGGGCACCGCACCTGGCCGTGCTGTTCGCGATCCCCGCGATCACCCTCGCCGGGCTGCCACCCACCTCGGGGTTCGTCGCGAAGCTCGCGCTGCTGCAGGCCGGTGCGGGCGCGGGCCCCGCCGGGGCGCTGGTCGCCGCCGTCGTCGTGCTGGCGAGCCTGCTGACCCTCTACGCCGTCGCCCGGGTCTGGGTGCGGGTGTTCTGGGGCGCGCCCAAGGAGCCCCTCGCCGACGACGACCCGAACGACGAGCTCGTCGTCGGGACCGCGCGCAGCGCCCGCGGCATGTACGTCGGCGCGTCCGCGCTGGTCGTGGTCAGCGTCGCGATCGCCCTGTTCGCCGGCCCGCTGTCCGGGGTGACCGCCCGGGCCGGGGTGGACCTGCACGACCGGACCGGCTACACCGACGCCGTCCTCGGGCCGGGCGCCGACCCCGGCAGCGGTGGGACCATCAGCGCCGACGGCCGGCCCGGCGACGTCGACGGGAACACGACCGTGCGGACCGCGGCCGGCGACACCCCGGAGGTGACCCCGTGAGCGAGCAGACCCCGAGCCGCGGTGGCGCGGGCACGGCCGACGGCCCGGACCCGCAGGACCGCCCCGACGGCGACGACCGCGAGGACCGGGTGCTGTCCTCGCCGGAGGCTCGCCGGGAGGCCGAGATGGGAGCGGCCGAGGTCGGCGACCCGCCCGAGCCCGACCACGCCCCCACCCCCGCCCGGGTGCCCCCGCCGGCCCCCGACTCCGTCGCCGAGCCGACGGGTGCGAGCTCCCGGGGCGGGAGCGTGCGCAGGCGGGTCCCGCAGGTGCTCGCGCTGGCGCTGGTGTGGGTGCTGCTGTGGGGGAGTCTCTCCCCGGCTGCGATCGTGGGCGGGCTGCTCGTCGGTGCCGCGGTCACGGCGGTCTTCCCGCTGCCGCTACTGCCCGAGCCGCTCCCGATCCGCCCGTGGAAGCTGCTGCGGCTGCTGGGTTTCCTGGTCTCGGACCTGGTCGTCTCCGGCATCCGGGTCAGCATGGTGACGCTGCGGCACGGGCCGCGCGCCCGGTCCGGGATCGTCGGGCTGCCGCTGTGCACCGGCTCGGACCGCACCGCGACGACGATCGTCGCGGCCTGCGCGCTGTCCCCGGGCAGCTTCACGCTGCAGATCGACCGCGCCCGGCACCGCTGGTACGTCTACGCACTCGGCCTGCACCGACCCGGCGCCGTCGAACGGACTCGCCGGGACATGATGCGGCTGCAGATGCGGGTCATCGACGCCGTCGGCAGCCAGGAGGACCGGGATCGGTGCGCCGCCGCGGTCACCGCCGAGGACGCGGGGAGGAACGACCGGTGACCGTCGTCCACACGCTGGTACTGATCATGCTGACCGCCGCGGCGGCGCTGACGATGTGGCGGCTCCTGACGGGCCCCACCACGCTGGACCGCATCGCGGCCCTGGACGTGTTCGTCGTGCTGATCGTGGCGGCGGCCGCGGTGTACGCGGCGATCTACTCCGACGGGTCGAACATCCCGCTGCTGGCCGCGGTCGCGCTGATCGCGCTGGTCGGCTCGGCGACGGCGGCCCGCCTGGTCGAACGATGGGAGCGGCACCGCTGATGGGCGTGCACGACGTGCTCGACGTGGTCTCCGCCGCGCTGATGCTCGCCGGCGGGCTGTCCTGCCTGCTCGGCGCGCTCGGGCTGGTCCGGCTGCCGGACCTGCCCGCCCGGCTGCAGGCCACCACCAAGCCGCAGACCCTGGGGCTGCTGCTGATCCTGCTGGGCGTCGCGGTGAACCTGGAGTTCGAGAACTCCTCGACGCTGATCCTGGTGGTGCTGTTCCAGGTGCTGACGGCGCCGGTCATCTCGCAGGTGGTCGGTCGCTCGGCCTACCGCAGCGGCGCGATCGACCGGGACGCACTCGTCGTCGACGACCTGGGGGAGGACATCGACGCCGACGCGCGCGCCCGGGAGGTGCGGACGGTTCAGCCGTCGTCGCCGGAGCCGGGTCCGTCCTCGCGCAGCGTCGACGGGGTCGACCGGGCACCGGAGCGGTAGGACGGCCGCCCCGGGGGGCGACGCACACGGTTCGGGGCCCCCGGCGTGGCGGTCCGCGGGCGCTTCGTACCCTCGCGGTGTGCCTCTGTACGCGCTCGGTGACGCCGAACCGGACATCCACCCGACCGCCTACGTCCATCCGGACGCCGTCGTGATCGGCAACGTGACGCTGGGCCCGGAGTCCACCGTCTGGCCCACCGCGGTGCTGCGCGGCGACGACGGCCGGATCGAGGTCGGTGCCCGCAGCAGCATCCAGGACGGGTCGATCATCCACACCACCCTGGAGCAGCCGACGATCATCGGGGACGAGGTGACCGTCGGGCACAACGTGCACATCGAGGCGGCCACCATCGGCAACCGGGCGCTCATCTCGTCGGGCTCGGTGGTGCTGAACGGCTCGACGATCGGCGAGGGCGCGGTCGTCGCCGCCGGCGCGGTGGTGTCGCCGAAGGCCGACGTGCCCGCGTACCGGATGGCGCTGGGCGTGCCCGCCCGCGTCCGCGACGGCTACGAGGTCCCCGCCGACCGCTGGCGGTACGCCGTGGAGTCCTACGTCGACCGGGGCCGCCGCTTCGCGTCGCAGCTGCGCCGGCTGGAGGGCTGATGGCCAAGCCGCTGAACGAGGTCGTCGAGGCCGGGTGGGCCCAGGCCCTGGAACCGGTCGCCGAGACGATCACCGCGATGGGCGAGTTCCTGCGCGCCGAGATCGCCGCGGGCCGCCGTTACCTGCCCGCCGGGGCGAACGTGCTGCGCGCGTTCCAGCAGCCCTTCGACGAGGTCCGGGTGCTGCTCGTCGGACAGGACCCGTACCCGACCCCCGGCCACGCGGTCGGGCTGTCGTTCTCCGTCGCCCCCGAGACCCGCCCGCTGCCGCGCTCGCTGCAGAACATCTTCCGCGAGTACGCCGAGGACCTCGGGCACCCGGCGCCCACCTCCGGCGACCTGACCCCGTGGACCGAGCAGGGCGTGCTGCTGCTCAACCGGTGCCTGACCGTCGCCCCCGGGGAGCCGGCCTCGCACCGCAACAAGGGCTGGGAGGAGGTCACCGAGCAGGCGATCCGCGCCCTGGTGGCCCGCGACGCCGAGCCGATGGTCGCGATCCTCTGGGGCCGCGACGCCCGCAACCTCGCTCCGCTGCTGGAGGACGTGCCGACGATCGAGTCGGCCCACCCGTCGCCGATGTCGGCCGACCGCGGCTTCTTCGGGTCGCGGCCCTTCAGCCGGGCCAACGACCTGCTGGAGGAGATCGGCGGGGAACCCGTCGACTGGAAGCTGCCCTAGGCTGGACCGGGTGGACGACCCGGGGGACATGCGCATATCGGACGCCGACCGCGAGGCGGCGGCCCGCCGGCTGCACGACGCGGTCGGCGAGGGCCGCATCACGTTGAGCGAGCTGGAGGAACGGCTCGACGCGGTCTACGCCGCGCGCGTCGCCCGGGACCTGGAGCCGCCGCTGGCGGACCTGCCGGGCGGGCTGCCGCCGTCGGTCACCGCTCTGGCGCCCGTCCCCGCCCGTCCGCCCGCGCCGTCGGAGCGGGTGCGGCTGACGACCGCAGCGGGGACGATCAAGCGCACCGGGGACTGGCAGGTTCCCGCGGCGCTGCACCTGTCGTCGTCGATGGGGACCATCCACCTCGACCTGTCCGAGGTGCGGTCGCTGCCGCCGCGGATCGACGTCGAGGTCGCACTCGGGATGGGCGAGGTCGTGCTGGTCCTGCCCGAGGGCGGCACCGCCGACGTCGACGGCACGAAGGCGTCCTGGGGCGAGGTGAAGACCCGGGTGCCCTCGACGCCCGGGGCGGCCGGGCCGCACCTCGTGGTGCACGGCAAGGTCGGCATGGGGTCGGTCACCGTGCGCGGGGTACGCCGCAGCTGGTGGCGCTCCGTGGTCGGCTGAGCCGGCCCCGGGAACGACGAAGGCCCGGTCCCCAGGGGACCGGGCCTCGATCGTGGTTCGGGTCTCGCGCACTCAGACGCGGGTCACCTTGCCCGCCTTCAGGCAGGAGGTGCAGGCGTTGATCCGACGGCGGTTGCCGCCGTTGATCGCGGCGCGCACCGTCTGGATGTTGGGGTTCCAGCGGCGGTGGGTGCGGCGGTGCGAGTGCGAGACGGACATGCCGAAGCCCGGACCCTTGCCACAGACGTCGCAGACGGCAGCCACGTCGGACACTCCTCGGGTTGACGAACAGATTCACGAACAGATTCTCGGCACGGACGTGCCGAGGCTCGGCCTTCAATTCTAGCCACGCCCGTGTCGTGACCGGCGCGCGGGGCCGTCCCGCGGCACCGGAGGCCTCCGCGCACCTAGTGTGGGGCCCGTGGCCTCGCCGTTCGACCCCGCGCTGCTGCGCCGCTGGATCGACGCCGCCGCCGAGCGGCTCACCGCCGGCCGGGCCGAGATCGACCGCATCAACGTCTTCCCGGTCGCCGACCACGACACCGGGTCGAACCTGCTGCTGACCGCCCGTGCGGCGGCCTCGGCCCCGCTGGACGGGGACTCCCCGGCCGCCGACGCCCCCGCCGCGGACCCCGCCGCCGAGGACGTCCGGCCGGTGCGTGCCGCGGCGGTCCTGGCCGCGGCC
>NZ_JAMXSG010000547.1:0-1009 GCF_024124365.1 Pseudonocardia sp. McavD-2-B | reverse complement strand
AGCGGCACCGGCCCGCCGACCCCGTGCAGCGCGACGTCGGCCTCCCCGGTCACCGGCCACGCCCCCGGGCCGAGCAGCGCGTCGCCGCGGTCGACCCGGTCACGGGGGACGCCCCGCAGGTTCAGCGCGACCCGCGCGACCGCGGCGGCGGCGTCGACCGGCTCGCCGAGCTCCTGCACCCCGCGCACGGTCACCGGTGCCCGCCCGGTGTCGCCGTCGAGCTCCAGGGTGTCGCCGGGGCGCACGGTGCCGCTGCGCAGCGTGCCGGTGACGACCGTCCCGGCCCCGCGGACGGTGAACGCCCGGTCCACCCACAGCCGCACCGGCCCGTCCGGGTCGGGTGCGGGCAGCCGTGCGGTGAGCGCGGCCAGCGCGCCGCGCAGCGCGTCGAGACCGGTGCCGGTGCGGGCGGAGACGGCGACCGAGGGCCAGCCGCCGAGCCCACGGGCGGCGAGCGCGGCGCGGGCGTCGTCGAGCGCCAGCTCGGGGTCGAGCAGGTCGGCGCGGGTGACCACGAGCAGTCCGTCGGTGACGCCCGCGGCCGCGAGCGCGTCGGCGTGCTCCCCGGACTGCGGCATCCAGCCCTCGTCCGCGGCGACGACGAACAGCGCCGCCGGGACCGGACCGGCCCCGGCGAGCATCGTGGCGACGAAGCGTTCGTGCCCGGGGACGTCGACGAACGCGACCGTGCCCGCCCCCGGCACCTCGGTCCACGCGAAGCCCAGGTCGATGGTCATCCCGCGTCGGCGTTCCTCGGCGTACCGGTCGGGCTCCATCCCGGTCAGCGCCCGGACCAGCGTGGACTTGCCGTGGTCGACGTGGCCCGCGGTGCAGAGCACGTGCACGGCTCAGGTCTCCGGACGCACGGGCACCGCGCGCACGGCCCCGGCCAGCGTCGCGTCGGCCGACGGCGGCAGCGCCCGCAGGTCGAGCAGGCAGCGCCCGTCGCCGACCCGGCCCAGCACCGGCGGGTCACCGGCGCGCAACGCGCTCGCGTACCGCTCGGGCA
>NZ_JAMXSG010000546.1:0-1044 GCF_024124365.1 Pseudonocardia sp. McavD-2-B | reverse complement strand
CGCCCGTCGCCGGCCCCCACCGGGCAGCAGGGCGGTGCCGAGCGCACCACCGCTGTCCGGCCCGGGGACGAGCCCGAGCCCGCCGAGCTGTTCCGGCCCGCGTCGGACTCCCGCCCGGTCGAGGCGGAGCCGAAGACGTCGGCCGTGCCGCGCCAGGACCCGCGTCCGACGCCCGGCGGCGACGCCGAGCGCACGGTCGCGGTCGGCGCCGTCCGCCGTTCCGGTGACACCCCAACGGATGGTTCGCAGAAGCCGCCGGCGGGGGACAAGGGCACCTCGGCCGAGAGCACGAAGGCCGACGCGGAGCCGCCGACGACCGCGAACCCGGCCGCCGGGCGCGGCCCGGCGCGACCCGGTCCGGAGGGGGCCCGCAACGGCTCCGGCCAGGCCGGCCACGGTCAGAACGGTCGTAACGGTGCGTCGTCGGCGTCCGAGCCGTCGTCGCAGGGTGGCGAGAAGGGCAACGGCGCGACCCGCAACGGTTCCGGCGCGGCCACCGGCGACAAGGGCCGGACGGGCGCGGCGCAGCCGTCGACGGGGACGCGCAGCAGCTGAGGTTCCCCGCGCGGGGCCCGGGACCCCAATAAGGTCCGGGCCCATGCAGCTCGGCTCGTTCACGGTCCCGGTCCTGCCCCTCGTGGCGGTGCTGGGCGCGGGCGTGCTCGTGGTCCTGGTCCTGTGGGGTGTGTGGCGTGCGCGCCGCACCCCTGCGCCCGGGCCGCTGCCGCTCGAGCCCCCGCGCGCGACCGCGGACCCGCAGCCGTCCTATGCGGACTGGACCGGTGAGGCGGCCGGCGGGCCGGCGGACCCGCCGCGTCCGGCCCGTGCACGGACCGTCGCGGACGTGGTCGCCGAGCGCGGCGCGGACACCGGTCCGCTGCCTCGGGTACCCGCATACGCCGGCGCGGTCGTCGCCTCCGGTGCAGGGCGCCACGCCGCCCCCGACGAGGACGGGGCCGAGGGCTCGCTGGAGGCGCTGTTCGCCCCGGCCGACGAGCAGCCCGACGCGGCCACCCTCGCCCGGGGGCGCGGCCCGGAGGCGAC
>NZ_JAMXSG010000545.1:0-1054 GCF_024124365.1 Pseudonocardia sp. McavD-2-B | reverse complement strand
CTCGCGGTCGTCGCCGCGCACCTGCCGGGTGCCGCGCTCGGCGGCGCGGTCCGGCGCCGCGCAGCCGCCCGCCCCGGGGTGTGAGCCGGTACCGGCCGACGGGCCGCGGCCGCCGGGCTCCGGTAGACAGGACGGCATGGAACAGGTCGTGCTGCTGGACGACGACGGCAACCCGGTCGGCGTCGCGGACAAGGCCACCGTGCACGGTGCGAGCACCCCGCGGCACCTGGCGTTCTCCTGCTACGGCGTCGACGACGCCGGCCGGCTGCTGGTGACCCGGCGCGCCCGCACCAAGACCGCCTTCCCGCTGGTCTGGACCAACACCTGCTGCGGGCACCCCGCCCCCGGCGAGGACATGGCCGACGCGGTGCACCGCAGGCTGGCCGACGAGCTGGGCATCCGCGCGACCGAGCTGCGGATGGTGTTACCGGACTTCAGCTACCGCGCGTCGCAGGACGGGATCGAGGAGAACGAGCTCTGCCCGGTGTTCGTCGCCCGGATCAGCGGCGAGCCCGAGCCGCGCCCCGACGAGGTCGAGGACGTGGCCTGGTGGAGCTGGTCGCGCTTCCGCGCCGCCGCCGACGACCCGGCCTCCGGGCTGTCGCCGTGGGCGCGGATGCAGGCCCCGCTGCTCGACGTGCTGGCCGACCCGCTGCTGGTCGGCGCCCGGGGCTGAGCCCGGGACTGGTGGAATGGGCGGGTGGTCCCCGACCTGTCCCCCGACCTGTCCGGCGCACTCGGCGCCGCCCTCGACGACGCGCTCGACCGGGTCCCCGCCGCGCGGCTCGCGCCGGTGGTCGACCGGCTGATCCGCGACTACCGCAGCGGCACCGTGCCCACCGCGCCGATCCTGCGCACCGACGACGACGCGGCGGCCTACGCCGCCTACCGGATGCCCGCGACGCACGCGGCGGTCGTCGACGTGCTGGAGCGGGCCGCCGCGCGGGTGCCGGAGCCGGTGTCGCTGCTCGACCTCGGCGGGGGGACCGGTGCCGCGGTGTGGGCCGCGGCGCAGGTGTGGCCGTCGCTGGAGCGGGCCACGGTGCTGGAGGCC
>NZ_JAMXSG010000544.1:0-1081 GCF_024124365.1 Pseudonocardia sp. McavD-2-B | reverse complement strand
GCGACCCACAGGCCAGCAGCGAGGTCGCCGCCGCGGACCGCCACGGCGCCAGGACCGGATTGACCCGGCCCCGGTCCAGCAGCAGCCGACCGCACCCCATGTAGTGCTCCACCGCGTCGCGGTGGCGGCCCTGCACCGACCGCACGCGCCCCCGCGCGTACTCCAGCAGGGCCGCACCGGGCCGTACTCCCCCGGCGGCGAGGTCGGCGAAGGCCGCGGCGTCGGCAGCCTCCACGTCGGGCTCCGCCAGGTGCACCAGCACCCGGGCGGCCCCGGCGAGCGGGTCGGGCCCGTCGGAGGAGACCGGGGCGACGGCGGCGGCCCGCAGGTCCCGTCGTGCGCCGTCGAGGTCCCCCGTCCGCAGCTCGACCAGTGCCGACACCGCGAGTACGGCGGGCGGGACCGGGCGCTCCCGGGTGATCTCGAGCAGGAGGTGGTGCATCGCCTCGCCCGCCTCGTCGGCACAGCCCACGGCGTCGAGGGTGAGCGCCGCGACCACCTGCGGTATCGCCGGGAGGACGCCGCTCGGGCCGGTCAGCGTGGCGCGGGCCAGCCGGGTGGCACGGTCCCGGTCGCGGCCGCGCAGGACCAGCGACCACGCGGTGGTCCCGCGGGCGACCGGACCGTCGTCGTCGGAGCCGGCTGCCGCCGTGGCGACCGGGCCGTGCAGCACGGTCCGCCGGTCGAAGCCGAGCTCGTCGGTCAGCCGGGACAACGACAGCAGGTCCGCCCGCGCCGGCGCGTCCTCCGGACATCGACGGACCGCGATGTCCAGCGCCTGCCGGGCCGCACCGACCTCCCCGGCGGACAGCAGCAGGTCGACCGCCCGGGCCCCGTACCGGCTCGCCGCCGGGTCGGTGTCCAGGGTGATCCGGGAGAGCACCCGCGCGGCCGTACCGGGCGCGGTGTGCGAGCGCGACAGCGCCAGCTCCACCAGCAGCGCCCCGCGGAGCGGGTCCGGCAGGGGCTCCTGCAGCGCGCGCTCGGCAGCCGCGGCGGCGTCGGCGGGCCGGTCCTCGGCCCGGTGCCGGACCGCGACCCGGTGCAGGAGCTCGGCCGCCCAGGGCTCGCCGAGCGCGGG
>NZ_JAMXSG010000543.1:0-1094 GCF_024124365.1 Pseudonocardia sp. McavD-2-B | reverse complement strand
CTCCCCCAGGCGGCCGGGCTCCGGTGCCGCACCGCTCCCTGTCCGGCGGTCCCCCGGCCCCCGGCGCCTCCGGGCGCCTGCCCGGCCCCGCACCCGCCGGGCACGACGACCGGGTCGCCCCCGACGGCCGCTGGGACGACGAGGAGCCGCCGCTGCTGTCGCACCGGGCCGAGGACGACGAGCTCGCCTACGCCCGCGACCGCACCCCGCAGGGCTTCGACGGCGGCGACCCCGACGACCCGTCCTGGGGCCGGCGCCCCTCCGCGCCGCCCTCCGACGACCTCGATGACGACGACTACGACGACGACTACGACGACGACTACGAGGACGCGGACGAGTACGACGAGGACGAGTACGGAGTCGGCGACGCCCCGCTCTCGGTCCCGCCGCCCGGCAGCGGCGGCCGCCCACTGGGCCCGGCCGACGTCGAGGAGCTCGACCCGTCGATGACCGACGCGCTCGCCCGCGTCGACCTCGGTGCCCTGCAGGTCCCGGTGCCCTACGGCGCCGAGCTGAAGCTGGAGCCCGCGGGTGCCGAGCGCCCCCAGGCCGTGCACCTGCTGCTGGCCGAGGGCCGGATCGCGGTGAGCGCACTGGCCGCGCCACGGTCGTCCGGTCTGTGGGCGGACCTGTCCGCGGAGATCGAGCAGTCCCTGCGCAAGGGCGGCGCCCGGGTGCGCAACGCCCGCGGCGACTGGGGCCGCGAACTCCATGCCCGCACCGAGAACGCCGCCTCGGTGTTCGTCGGCTGCGACGGCCCGCGCTGGATGGTCTACGGCGTGGCGACGGCGTCGCTGGAGACCGTCGAGGCCCTCGACGTGGAGCTCCGCCGCGTGCTGCGGGGGATCATCGTCGTCCGCGGGAAGTCGCCGTACCCGCCGCGGACGGTCCTGCCGCTGGAGCTGCCCGAGCACCTGCGCGAGCAGCAGCCCGAGGTCGGGCCCCAGAAGCCCAGCATCACCGTCTCCGTCCCGGCCCCCACCGGCGCGACGGGGGCGACCCCGGTGCCGTCGGGAACCACCGGCGCGACCCCGGTGCCGTCCGGCCCGGCGACCGGCGCCCGCCCGGTGCCGGCCGCCGCCTCCGCGGAACCG
>NZ_JAMXSG010000542.1:0-1102 GCF_024124365.1 Pseudonocardia sp. McavD-2-B | reverse complement strand
CCTGGAGCCCGCGCGCTGCCCCGCCGCAGCCACCCGCGCGCCCGACCCCCCGGTCCGGGCGCGCGGGTGCGCCCTCACGCCGCGACGACGCCGTGCGCGGGCTCGATCCGCCCGGCTCGGCGCACCGGCCCCACCGAGGCGGCCACCGCGACCGCGACGACGGCCGCGGCCAGCGCGGCGAGCTGCCCCAGCGGGATACCGGAGGTGGGCGCACCGATCCCGGTCGCAGCGAGCGCCAGTACCCCGTAGGCGCCGCCGATCACCACCCCCAGCACGGCCGCGACCGCCCCGGCCAGCGCCGCCTCGGCCGCCACCGCGCGCCGGGACGCGGCGCGCGACAGCCCGAGGGTGCGCAGCAGCGCGATCTCCCGGGTCCGTTCGCTGACCGACAGCGCCAGGGTCACGCCGACCCCGACGACGGCCACCAGCAACGTCACCCCGACCAGACCGAGTCCGATCCCGCGCACGGCACCGACCGCCCTCTCGGTCTGTTCCCGCATGTCCGCGACGAAGGCGGCCGACGCGTCACCCGCGCCCCGCGCCACCGCGGAGCGCACCGCGACCGGGTCCGCGCCCGGCGCCGGGTCGACGAGCACGATGCCGTCGGACACCCGGGCGGTCAGCTCCGGGGCCGCGTCCAGCCGGGCCGCGAGCGCGTCCGTGTCCCGGTCCACGGTCCCGGGGAACACGACCACGTCGGCCGGGTAGTTGCGGTCGATCGACGCCCGCGCGTCGGCGGACGCCCCGGCCACCGCGACCAGCAGCGCGGCGGTCAGCCCCACGCCCAGCGACAGGACCGTGGTCATCGCCGCGGTCCGCCGCGACATACGCCGGGCGTTGCCGACCGCGATCCGCCCCGGCGCCCACCGCGCGACCAGGGGCGCGAGCAGTGCCGCCGCACCGGACACCACGAACGGGCCCGCCACCACGAGCGCGGCGAACACGCTCATCCCGGACAGCGCGGCCAGCGCGGTCCCGGTCAGCGCATCGCCGAGCTCCACCGCGAGGGCGGCGAGTGCCCCGGCGGCGAGCAGCGCGAGCGCGGCGAGCGTCACCCGGACCCGGACCCGCGGGCCGCGGGCGCCGGTCGCGTCGGCGGCAC
>NZ_JAMXSG010000541.1:0-1171 GCF_024124365.1 Pseudonocardia sp. McavD-2-B | reverse complement strand
CGCCGCACGGCCCGGTACGCCTCGTCGGTCCCCCAGACGAGCAGGGGCATCGGCAGGAGGCAGGCGAACACCCACGCCGGGGGCGGCGTGGTCCCGAGCAGGGAGTTCGCGACCGGCAGGAAGATCGCGGCCGCCGCGAAGGCGAGCTCGGCGGCAAGGGCACCGAGCAGCAGCCGGTTCGTCGTGATGCCCACGGACAGCAGCGAGGCGCGCCGGGTGCGGGCGGCGAACGCCGTGCCGACCTGGCAGGCGACGATCGCCGCGAAGGTCGCGGTGGTGGCCTGCCGGTAGGTGGTGTGCAGCGGCGATCCGGGACCGGTCGCGGCACCGGGGGTCCACCCGCCCCGCACGAGGACGGCCAGGAACAGCCCGGTCGCGAGCACGGCCGCCACCGGGCCCATCAGGCCCCAGGCCCGCAGGAGCATCTCGCCGGTGATGACGTTCTCGCTCCGCGGGCGCGGTGGCCGGTCCATCAGTCCGGGCTCGGCGGGCTCGCGGCTGAGGGCCAGTGCGGGCAGCAGGTCCGTGCCGAGGTCGATCGCGAGGATCTGCAGCACGCCGATCGGCAGCGGGATCAGCCCACCGGAGAGCGCGAACGCCAGGAACGGCACGAGCTCGGGCAGCAGGTGGCCGAAGATGTAGACGACGAACTTGCGCACGTTGTCATAGACCCGCCTGCCCTCCTCGACCCCGGCGACGACGGTTGCGAAGTCGTCGTCGGTCAGCACCAGCGTCGCGGCCTCGCGGGCCACCTCGGTCCCGGACCGGCCCATGGCGACGCCGATGTCGGCGTGCCGCAGTGCGGGCGCGTCGTTCACCCCGTCCCCGGTCATCGCCACCACCTCGCCGCGGGCACGCAGCGCGTCGGCGATGCGAAGCTTCGCCTCCGGCGCGGCGCGCGCCACCACCACCTCGCCGGAGCCGGCGAAGAACCGCTCCAGCTCGGACTCGGTCATGGCGTCCAGGACCGCGCCGTCCACCACCCGGTCCGCGCCGATGCCCACCCGGCGGGCGATCTCGGCGGCCGTGCGCCCGTCGTCGCCGCTGACGACGTGCACCCGGATGCCCGCGTGGTGGCACGACGCGACGGCGGCGGGCGCCTCCGGGCGCGGCGGGTCCAGCAGGCCGACGAGCCCGAGCAGGGTCAGGCCGCTCTCCGCGGCGTCGCGCG
>NZ_JAMXSG010000540.1:0-1178 GCF_024124365.1 Pseudonocardia sp. McavD-2-B | reverse complement strand
CGGCGGCCGAGCGGCCCGCCCGGGCCCGGTGCACCCGGCCGAGCGCGTCGGCGAGCCGGTCCGCGCCGACCGGTTTGAGCAGGTAGTCGACGGCGCCGAGGCCGTACGCGGCGACGGCGTGCTCCTCGAACGCCGTCACGAAGACGATCTCCGGGGGCGTGGCCATCGCGGCCAGCACACCGCCGAGCTCCAGGCCGTCCATCCCGGGCATGGTGATGTCGAGGAAGACGGCGTCGAACCGGCCGGTGGGGATCGCGCGCAGCGCCTCCACCGCGCCGCCGGCCCGTGCGACCTCGCCGACGTCGGGCGCGTCGGCCAGCAGCGCGCAGATCTCGTCGAGGGCGGGGGCGACGTCGTCGACGGCCAGTACGCGCAGTGGCTCGGCGGGGGGTGTCACCTCAGATCACCACCCCGGGCTGGAACCGCGGGATCCGCAGCACGATCCGGGTGCCCGCGCCGGGCGCGGTCTCGATGACCAGGCCGTGATCGGGGCCGTAGACCGCGCGCAGCCTGCGGTCGACGTTCACCAGCGCCAGCCCGGCGCCCTCGGCGGTGCCGGCCAGTACGGCGCGGGCGTGCTCGGGGCTCATGCCCGGCCCGTCGTCGTCGACGGTGATCACGCAGACGTCCCCCTCGGCCTCGCCGCTGACCTGTACCAGCCCGCCGTCGGGGGAGCGCTCGACGCCGTGCTGCACCGCGTTCTCCACCAGCGGCTGCAGCGCCAGCACCGGGACCGGCACCGGCAGCACCTCCGGCGCCACCCGCACCTGCACCCGCAGCCGCTCGCCGAGGACGGCGCGGGCGAGGGTCAGGTAGGCCTCGACCGAGCGGAACTCCCCGGCCAGCGGCACGTAGTCGCCGCGTGCGGCGAGCGAGTGCCGGATGAACTCGGCGAAGGTCTCCAGCAGGTCGCGGGCGCGCGCCGGGTCCGAGCGGACGAACGAGGCGATCGTGGTGAGCGCGTTGTAGACGAAGTGCGGCGAGATCTGGGCCCGCAGCGCGCGCAGCCGGGCGGCCTCGGCCTCGGCCTCGCCGTCGGTCAGGCGGGCGCGTTCGAGGGCGTCGGCGACGAACGCGGCGGTCCGGCGGGCGGCGGCCGACCCGACCCCACCGGCCAGGACGAGCACCGGCCCGTCGCCGACGGGCAGCGCGGTGCGGCCGGCCTCGGTGAGCCGTCG
>NZ_JAMXSG010000053.1:0-25068 GCF_024124365.1 Pseudonocardia sp. McavD-2-B | reverse complement strand
GGGTGGCTGCGGCGGGTCAGCGCGCGGGCTCCAGGACGAAGACCGGGATGGTCCGGGAGGTCTTCTCCTGGTACTCCGCATAGGGCGGGTACGCCGCGACGGAGCGGTCCCACCACTCCTGGCGCTCGTCCCCGGTGACCTCGCGGGCGACGAAGGTGCCGGTCTGCGTGCCGTCCTGCACCTGGACCTGCGGGTTCGCGACCACGTTGTGGTACCAGGCCGGGTGCTCCGGGGTACCGCCCTTGGACGCGATCATCGCGTAGGAGCCGTCGTGCTCGACGCGCATCACCGGCACGTAGCGCTGCTTGCCGGACTTCGCGCCGGTCGTCGTGACCAGGATGATCGGACGGTCCATGACCGTGACGCCCTCGGTGGTGCCGTTCTCGAGGATCTTCTCGGTCTGCTCGCGGACCCAGTCGGTCGGGGAGAGCTCAGCGTTCTGCGTCATACCGGTGGAGAACCCGATACCTCCTGTGATCATTCCTCGCAGCCGGGTGAGGGGCTGGTGCGGGTCGCCGGACGGTGCCTACGGTGCCGGTGCACGACCAACTGAACACGCGGGAGCTCCGTCGCGCGGGGCTGAGAGGGCGACTCGCCGGTCGCCGACCGCAGAACCGGCCGGGTAATGCCGGCCAGGGAGGACTGTCATGACAACGGCACCAGTGCGCCCGCAGCAGGTCACCACCGGCCCGATCCAGGGGTCGGCCAAGGCCTGGATCTCCGGACCCGACGGCATCACCGTCCCGGTCCGGCGGATCTCGCTCTCCAACGGCGAGCACCACGACGTCTACGACACCTCCGGCCCGTACACCGACTCCGACGCGACGGTCGACCTGCACGCCGGGTTGCCCCGGCTGCGGGAGCCGTGGGTCGGGTCGCGGGAGCCGGGGACCCAGATGTCCTGGGCGCGGGCCGGGATCGTCACCCCGGAGATGGCCTACATCGCCGTCCGCGAGCGGTGCGACGCGGAGCTCGTCCGCGCCGAGGTCGCCCGCGGCCGGGCCGTGATCCCGGCCAACCGCAACCACCCCGAGTGCGAGCCGATGATCATCGGCAAGCGGTTCCTCACCAAGGTCAACGCCAACATCGGCAACTCCGCGGTGACCTCCTCGATCGCCGAGGAGGTGGAGAAGATGGTGTGGGCGACGCGGTGGGGTGCCGACACCGTGATGGACCTGTCGACGGGCCGGGACATCCACGAGACCCGCGAGTGGATCCTGCGCAACTCGCCGGTCCCCATCGGCACCGTCCCGATCTACCAGGCCCTGGAGAAGGTGAACGGCGACCCCGCCGCCCTGAGCTGGGAGGTCTACCGCGACACCGTGCTCGAGCAGTGCGAGCAGGGCGTGGACTACATGACCGTGCACGCCGGCGTGCTGCTGCGCCACGTGCCGCTCACCGCGAAGCGGGTCACCGGGATCGTCTCCCGCGGCGGGTCGATCATGGCCGCGTGGTGCCTGGCGCACCACGCCGAGTCGTTCCTCTACACCCACTTCGACGAGCTGTGCGAGATCCTGCGCCGCTACGACGTCACGTTCTCCCTCGGCGACGGCCTGCGCCCCGGCTCGATCGCCGACGCGAACGACGAGGCCCAGCTCGCCGAGCTCGCCACCCTCGGCGAGCTGACGAGGATCGCCCGCGGCCACGACGTGCAGGTCATGATCGAGGGTCCCGGCCACGTCCCGATGGACAAGATCGTCGAGAACGTGCGGCTGGAGGAGGAGTGGTGCGACGAGGCGCCGTTCTACACCCTCGGCCCGCTGGCCACCGACATCGCGCCCGGCTACGACCACATCACCTCCGCGATCGGCGCAGCCCGCATCGCCGAGGCCGGGACCGCGATGCTCTGCTACGTCACGCCCAAGGAGCACCTGGGACTGCCGAACCGCGACGACGTCAAGGTCGGGGTGATCAGCTACAAGATCGCCGCGCACGCCGCGGACCTGGCCAAGGGCCACCCGCACGCCCAGGCCCGCGACGACGCGCTCTCGCAGGCCCGGTTCGAGTTCCGCTGGCGTGACCAGTTCGCGCTCTCGCTCGACCCGGACACCGCGACCGCCTACCACGACGAGACGTTGCCGGCCGAGCCCGCGAAGACGGCGCACTTCTGCTCGATGTGCGGGCCGAAGTTCTGCTCGATGAAGATCACCCAGGACGTCCGGGACTACGCCGAGGCGCACGGGCTGACCAGTGTGGAGGCGATCGAGGCCGGGATGGCGGAGAAGTCCGGGGAGTTCCGGGACGAGGGCGGCCGGGTCTACCTGCCGATCTCCGCCACGGACTGAGGCCCGGACCGGGACGTGCACCGCCGGGGCCGCGGGGATCCCACCCGCGGCCCCGGCACCGTCTACCGTCGTCGGCGACCACGCACGACGCGGGAGCTCGCGGAGCAGGCGGGCTGAGAGGGCGGCCGGGTCCCACCGGACCGGCGTCGCCGACCGCGTACCGGCCGGGTAATGCCGGCCAGGGAGGACATGTCCATGGAACCCACCGTCGGCACCACACCCCCGCGGGTCATGACGATCGCCGGAACCGACTCCGGCGGCGGCGCGGGCATCGCCGCGGACCTGCGCACCTTCGCCGCCTGCGGGGTGCACGGCTGCCTCGCCGTCTGCGCGGTGACCGTGCAGAACTCGGTGGGCGTCACCGGCGTGCACACGATCCCGGTCGACACGATCGCCGGGCAGATCGCCACGGTCGCCTCCGACATCGGGCTGCAGGCCGCGAAGACCGGGATGCTCGCGAACGCCGAGATCATCGAGACCGTCGCGCGGGCCTGCGACGGATGCGGCATCGGCGCCGGTCTGGCCACGCCGTTCGTCGTCGACCCGGTCGCGGCCTCGATGCACGGGGACCCGCTGCTGGCCGCCGAGGCGCTGGACGCCTACCGGCACACGCTTTTCCCGCGGGCCACGCTGGTCACCCCGAACCTCGACGAGATCCGGCTGCTCGTCGAGCACGACGTCCACGACCGCGCGGGCCAGTACGCCGCGGCGAAGGCGCTGCACGCGCTCGGCCCGCGCGCGGTCCTGGTGAAGGGCGGCCACCTCGCCGAGGACACCGACGGTTGCCTCGACCTGCTCTACGACGGCGAGACCGCCGTCGAGCTGCCCGGCCCGCGCTTCGACACCGGCCACACCCACGGCGGCGGGGACTCCCTGGCCGCCGCGATCGCGTCCGGGCTCGCCCGCGGGATGGAGCTGGAGGCGGCGGTCCGGTTCGGGAAGCGCTACATCGTCGAGGCGGTCCGCCACGCCTACCCGCTGGGTGCCGGGCACGGACCGGTCTCGGCGCTGTGGGCCGGACGGCCGTGGTGGGACGAACGCGACTGACCCTCGCCGGTCCTTGGATACGAGATGGATGCGATCTCAACAGATCCGAGGTCGGGGACGACCGGCCCCCGGCGTGCCGCAGATGCGGTGATCTGCCCGCGCGTCGCTCCGCGAAGGGTGCCCTGACCTGGGGATCGGGCGCTGTGGTCTGCATCGCACAGGCCGGTCGAGATGTATACGCTCGCGTCCGATGAGCATCTTGGGCACCCGCGTCGTCCGCACCGAGGATCCGGTCTTCCTCACGCGCGGCGCGACCTACACCGACGACCTGACCGAGGAGCGGCTGACCGGGGCGTTGCACCTGACGCTCGTCCGCTCCCCGCTCGCCCACGCGACGATCACGTCGATCGACACCTCGGCGGCGCTCGCGTCGCCCGGCGTCGTCGCCGTCGTCACCGGGGCCGACCTCGACATCGCACCGGCACTGCTGTTCCCGGGCGCGAACAAGGTCATGACCCGCCCGTTCCTCGCGACCGACCGAGTGCGGTTCGTCGGCGAGCCGGTCGCCGCGGTCCTCACCGAGGAGTTCTACCAGGGTGAGGACGCGGCCGAGCTGGTCGACGTCGAGTACGAGCCCCTGGACGTGGTGATCGACCCGCTGGCCGCCGCCCGCGACGAGACGCTGCTGTTCCCCGAGGCCGGGACCAACACCGCGGCCGCCTACGGGCACGACGAGGAGCAGGACGCCTCGTTCTTCGACGGCTGCGAGGTCGTCGTCACCCGGGACCTGGTGAACCAGCGCCTGGCCGCGGCCCCGCTGGAGACCCGGGCCGCGAGCGCCTTCTGGGAGGGCGACCGCGTCACCGTCTACATGTCCAACCAGAACGCCCAGGGCGGCCGCGACGAGATCGCCGGCTGGCTGGGCCTGGACAAGGAGAAGGTGCGGGTCGTCCTGCCGGACGTCGGCGGCGGCTTCGGCGCGAAGATCGGGTCCGACCCCGAGTTCGCCCTCGTCGCGTGGCTCGCCCGGCAGCAGGGACGTCCGGTCCGCTGGAACGAGTCCCGCTCCGAGAACATGACCGGCATGGTGCAGGGCCGGGCCCAGCGCCAGACCGTCACGATCGGCGGCACCCGCGCGGGCAAGGTCACCCACTATCGGCTCGACGTCGTGCAGGACCTCGGCGCCTACCCGCGCCTGGGCACCTTCCTGCCGATGTTCACGCGGATGATGGCGCCCGGCACCTACGACATCGAGCACGTCGACTCCCGCGCGAAGGCCGTGGTCACCAACACGACCTCGGTCGCCGCCTACCGCGGCGCCGGCCGCCCCGAGGCGACCGCCGCGATCGAGCGCGCGATGGACCTGTTCGCGGCCGAGATCGGCAAGGACCCGGCCGAGGTCCGCAAGCTCAACGTCGTCGCCCCGGACCGGTTCCCGTTCCAGACCAAGGGCGGGGTGGAGTACGACTCCGGCGAGTACGCCAAGGCGATCGACCTCGCCCTGGAGAACGCCGGCTACGACCGGCTGCGCGCCGAGCAGAAGGCTCGCCGCGAGTCCGGCGACGCCCGCCAGATCGGCATCGGCGTGTCCTCCTACGTCGAGATCACCGGTGGTGGCGCGTTCGCCGAGGACGCCTCGGTCGAGGTGCACCCGGACGGCTCGGTGACCGTGCTGACCGGCACCTCCCCGCACGGCCAGGGGCACGCGACGGCGTGGGCGATGCTCGCGTCCGACCAGCTCGGCGTCCCGATCGAGAAGATCACCGTCAAGCACGGCGACACCGACCTCGTCCCGCGCGGCGGCGGCACCATGGGGTCGCGGTCGCTGCAGACCGGCGGCGTCGCGGTGCACCAGGCCTCGGCCGAGCTGATCGACCTGGCCAAGCAGCGCGCGGCCGAGCTGCTCGAGGCGGGTGTCGACGACCTGGAGCTCGACCCGGCGAACGCCGCGATCACCGTCAAGGGCGTCCCCGGCGCGAAGTCGGTGACCCTGGCGGAGCTGGCGGCCGCCGAGCAGCTCAAGGTCGACACCACCTGGGACGGCAAGAAGCCGACCTTCCCGTTCGGCGCGCACGTCTGCGTCGTCGAGGTCGACACCGAGTCCGGCAAGGTGACGGTCGAGAAGATCATCGCCGTCGACGACGCGGGCCCCATCCTCAACCCGCTGCTCTGCGACGGGCAGCGGCACGGCGGGATCGCCCAGGGCATCGCGCAGGCGCTGCTCGAGGAGGTCATCTACGACGAGGAGGGCCAGCCGCTCACCGGGACCTTCGCCGACTACGGCATCCCGTCGGCGGCCGAGCTGCCCAGCTTCGACCTGGTCGAGATGACGACCCCGACGCCGGTCAACCCGATGGGCTACAAGGGCATCGGCGAGGCCGGGACGATCGGCTCCACCCCCGCCACCCAGAGCGCGGTCATCGACGCCCTGTCCCACCTCGGCGTCACGCACATCGACATGCCCCTGACCCCGATGCGGGTCTGGGAAGCCATCCAGGAGGCCTCCAAGTGAAGGTCGAGATCACCGTCAACGGTGAGCCCACCAGCGCCGACGTGGAGCCCCGCCAGCTGCTCGCGCACTACCTGCGGGAGACCGTCGGGCTGAAGGCCACCAACATCGGCTGCGACACCACGTCCTGCGGTGCGTGCACCGTGCTGCTCGACGGCGACGCGGTCAAGTCGTGCACCGTGCTGTCGGTGCAGGCCGACCAGCAGTCGGTCACCACCATGGAGGGGCTCGACGGCGCGTCCGAGGGCCGCCCCGAGCACCCGGTCACCGCGGCGTTCCGGTCCGAGCACGGGCTGCAGTGCGGCTTCTGCACCCCGGGCATGGTCATGTCCGCGGTGTCGCTGATCAGCCACGACGACGACCTGGACGAGCGGAAGGTCCGTGAGGGCCTGGAGGGCAACCTCTGCCGCTGCACCGGTTACCACAACATCGTGCGCGCCGTGCTCGTCGCCGCGGGCAAGGACCCGGACGCCGCGCAGAAGGCCGAGGCCGAGTCCGACGCGCTGCGCACCGCGCCCGCCTTCTCCCGTGGGGAGGCCGGCGCATGATCCCCCTCGCGTTCGACTACGCCCGCCCCGACACCCTCGACGACGCCATCGCGCTGCTCGCCGAGAAGGGCGAGGACGCCAGCGTCCTGGCCGGCGGCCACTCCCTGATCCCGGTCATGAAGGTGCGCCTCGGCGCGCCGGAGTTCCTGATCGACATCGGCCGGCTGCCGGAGCTGAGCTACATCCGCGTCGAGGGCGACGAGCTCGCCGTCGGTGCGGCGACCAAGCACCGCGACGTGGTCGACTCGGCCGAGGTCGCGACGGAGGTCCCGTTGCTCGGGGCCGTCGCCCGCACCGTCGGCGACCCGCAGATCCGGGCGCGGGGCACGCTGGGCGGCACCGTCGCCCACGCCGACCCGGCCGCGGACCTGCCCGCCGCGCTGCTCGCGCTGGACGCCACCGTCGTCCTGCAGGGGCCGCGCGGGAGGCGGACCGTGCCGATCGGCGAGTTCTACACCGGCGTGTTCACCACGGTCCGCGAGCCCGACGAGCTGATCGTCGAGATCCGGATCCCGCGCTGCGGGGACAAGGGCTGGGCGTACGAGAAGTTCACCCGTCGCAGCAACGACTGGGCGATCGTCGCCGTCGCCGTGTCCGACGACCGCATCGGCCTGGTCAACATGGGCTCGACCGCGCTGCGGGCGTCCGCCACCGAGCGGGCGCTGGCGGAGGGGAAGAGCATCGCCGAGGCGGCCGCGCTGGCCGCCGAGGGTGCCGAGCCGCCCGCCGACACCCACGGGTCGGTCGCCTACCGCACCCACCTGGTGCAGGTGCTGACCCGCCGCGCCCTGGAGACCGCGCACGGCGCGCGCTGACCCGCGCACCTACGGCCCGCGTCCCTCCCCGGGGCGCGGGCCGTGGTCGTGTCAGGGCCCGGGACGGACCAGCCCCGCCTCCTGGGCGGCGATCGCGGCCTGGGTGCGGGAGCGCAGGCCCAGCTTCGCGAGGACGCGCGAGACGTGCGTCTTCGTCGTCCCCTCCGAGATCACCAGCTCCGCGGACAGCTCCGCGTTGGACAGCCCGCGGCCCAGCCCGGCGAGCACGTCGGTCTCGCGTGCGGTGAGCCTCTCCAGCCCCGGCACCGACGACGGCCGCGGCGCCCCCGCGTAGCGGCGGATCACCCGCCGGGTCACCTCCGGCGCCAGCACGCCCTCGCCGCGGGCGACCGCCCGGACCCCGTCGGTGAGCCGGGCCGCGTCGACCGACTTGAGCAGGAACCCGCCGGCGCCCGCCGCGAGCGCGCCGTCGACGAGCTCGTCGAGGTCGAACGTGGTCAGGACCAGGACCTGCGCGGACCCCGCCGCGGGGCCGATGCTCGTTCCGGTGGGCCTGCTCCCGGTGATCCGCCGGGTGGCCTCGATGCCGTCGATGCCGGGCATCCGGATGTCCATCAGCACGACGTCGGGCCGGTGCTCGGCGGCGGCCCGCACCGCGGCGAGCCCGTCGGCGACCTCGGCGACGACGTCGATGTCCGGTGCCGAGCCGAGGATCAGCACCAGCCCGGTGCGGACGGCCTCCTGGTCGTCGGCGACGACCACCCGGATGGTCACCGCTCCACCTCCGCCGGGCCCAGGGGCAGGTCGGCCCGGACCAGCCAGCCGTCGTCGTCGGGGCCCGTGTCCAGGGTGCCGCCGACGGCCCGGGCGCGCTCGCGCAGACCGTCGAGCCCGGTGCCGCCGTGCAGCCCGGGGCCCGCCGCGGGGCGCCGGCCGGGGCCGTTGCGCACCTCGACGAGCAGTCGGCGCGGGGTGTCGGGGGTGACGGTGAGGCGCACCGTCACGTCCGAGCCGGGCGCGTGCTTCGCCGCGTTGGTCAGCGACTCCTGCACGATCCGGTACCCGGCGAGGTCGACCGGGGCGGGCAGCGGGGCCGCACTGCGCCCGTCGCGCAGGACGGGGGACAGGCCGGCGGAGCGGGCCTCGTCGAGCAGGGTGTCGACCTCGGACAGCCGGGCGGGCGCTCCGGGCGGGTCGGCGGTGTCGCCGTCGCGCAGCAGCCCGATCATCGTGCGCATCTCCCCGAGCGCGGCTACGCCGGAGGACCGCACCGTCCCCAGCACCCGCCGGACCAGCGCGGGGTCGGCGCCGGGCTGCAGTGCCGCCTCGGACTGCAGCGCGATCGCCGACAGCCGCCCGGCGACGACGTCGTGCAGGTCGCGGGCCATCCGGGCACGTTCCGCGGCGACGGCGGCGTCCCGCTCCCGGGCCGCCGTCCGCTCCACGGCGACGGCCCGTTCCCGCTCGACGGCCGCCAGGTCCCGGAACCGGCGCACCTCCAGCCCCCAGACCAGCGGGAGCCCGACCACCAGCGTCAGGTTGAGCACGGCGTAGGTGCCGGTGCGGGTGCCCGCCACGAGCAGCGCGGCGACACCGAGGACGGTGGCGACCCCACCGGCGGCGACGGCCACCGCCCGCGCGGTGCGCCGTGGCGGGAACACCACGGCGCAGTAGAGCAGGTCGGTGAACACGAGCACCGTCCCGATCTCGGTGCGGCCGCCCAGGACGGGGCCCGCGACCAGGGCCGCCGTGCCGACCAGCAGGCCGGCGGGCACCGCGATCCGGCGCACCGCCGACGCGGCGCAGCCCAGCCCCATGACCAGCAGCGACGCCGTCGTCGCCCCGGTGTCCGCGCCCCACCAGGTGATCCCCGCGTCGGGCAGCGCCCAGATCAGCAGCAGCCCGACCACGAACCACACCACGCCGGTACCGGCGTCCCGCAGCACCGACGGTGCGCCGCCGTCGCGGTTCACCAGGTACGTGATCACACCTCATCCCAGCACGCCCGGCGCCCGCGCGGCGTCCGTCGAAGGTGGTACGCGCGGATCGGTCGCACGCCGGACGCGTCACCGCGGCCGGGTCGGCACGATCACCGGCCATGGGGGAGTCCTTGTTCGCCGAGCCGCTGCTGTGGCTGATCGTCGGTGCCGAGATCGGGTTCTGGGTGTTCCTGCTGGCCGGGCTGGGGGCGCGCTACGTGCTGCGCCGCCGGGGCCTGGGGGCGGTGCTGCTGCTGGGGGTGCCGCTGATGGACCTCGTGCTGGTCACCGCCTCGACGGTGGACCTCGCGACCGGCGGCGCACCGTCGCGGGTGCACGGGCTGGCCGCGCTCTACCTCGGGATCACCGTCGCGTTCGGGCACTCGCTGGTGCGGTGGGCCGACGTCCGGGGCGCCCACCGCTTCGCGGGCGGCCCGGCACCGGTGCGCCCGCCCCGGGGCGGGGTCGCCCGGACGCGGTACGAGTGGCGCGAGTACGGCAAGGTCGTCGCCGCCTGGGTGGTCACGGCGGCGGTGCTGGTCCTGCTGTCGGTGGCCGGCGGCCGCGCGTTCCCGGCGCCGGGCGCCTGGCCGGAGGACCCGATGTGGTCCTGGCTCGCGACGGCGTCGCTGGCCGCCGGGATCTGGTTCGTCGTGGGGCCGCTGTGGGCGACCGTCTTCCCCGGCAGCGGGGACCGGGAGCGCACCGGTGTCCGGTGACCGCCTCGCCGCCCCGGACGTGCTCCGTGGCCTCGCGATCGCCGGGACCTTCGCGACGAACGTCTGGGTGTTCGCCGACCCGCGCGGGCCGGGCGCGGTGTTCGCCGGGTTCGCCGGGGGCTGGTGGCTCGACACCGCGCTCCGCGCCGTCGCGAACGGGAAGTTCCTCGCGCTGCTCACGCTGCTGTTCGGGATCGGGATGGAACTGCAGTACCGCTCGGCGGTGCGCCGCGGCCTGCGGTGGCCGGGCCGCCACCTCGCCCGCGCCGCGATCCTGTTCACCGAGGGACTGCTGCACTACGTGCTGGTCTTCGAGTTCGACGTGCTGATGGGCTACGCGACCGCCTCGGTGCTCGTCGCGTGGCTGGTGGGGCGGTCGGCGCGGGTGCGGGTGGCGGCCGCCTGCGTCGCCGGGGCGGTCACGGTGCTGCTGGTGGGCGGTGCGACCGCCGTGACGGCCGGGAGCACCGGCGCAGACGTGCCGCTCCCGCCGTACCCGGCGACCTGGACCGGGCAGGTGGCCGCACGGCTGGCCGACCCGCTGCTGTACCGGGTCGAGCTGGCGCTGATCGTCCCGTCGGCGGTGGTGCTGTTCCTGGCCGGGTCCGCGCTGCTGCGCGCCGGGCTGTTCGACGCCGGTGCGACCACCCTGCGCCGACGGATGATCGGCACCGGGGTGGCCGGCGCGCTGCTCACGGTGCTCACCACGCTGGGCGGTGACCCGTGGTTCCTCGTCGAGCGCTACCTGATCGCCCCGCTGGTCGCGCTGGGGCTGCTCGGCCTGGTCCCGGAGGTCCTGGCCCGGCTGCGCGGCCCGGCCGGTCCGGTGCGGTGCGGGCTCATCGCGCTCGGCCGGACCGCGATGAGCTGCTACGTCGGCCAGAACGTCGTGGCCGCGGTGCTGTTCGGCGCCTGGGGGCTCGGCGTGGCCGGGGCGCTCGCCGGTGTCGCGGCGCCGCTGCGGACCGGGGCGGTGGTCGGGGTGTGGGTCCTCGTCGTCGCCGGGTCGGCCGCGGCGGCGGGGTGGTGGCTGCGCCGCCACGACCGCGGGCCGCTGGAGGCACTCACCCAGGCCCTGCTCAGAGGTCGATCACCAGCCAGCCGCCGTGGTGCTCGGACACCGTGAACGGATGGCCGGTGCGCTCCCCGATCCGGGTCAGGACGCGCTCGTCGAAGACCCGGACGTGACCCCAGGCGGGGTTCGGCTCGTTCTCGAACGGGACGGCGACGACCACCCGTCGCCGGGCCAGGCGCAGCATCTCGACGACGACCTCGTCGCCGTCGGACTCGGACAGGTGCTCGACGAGGTGCACGGCGAACACGGTGTCCGCGCAGCCGTCGGGCAGGGCGACGGCACGCGCGTCGGCGACGTGGGTCTCGACGTCGGCGCCGAGCTGCGGCGCCATCCGGGTCAGCAGCTCGACGGTGCCGCCGGTCAGGTCGGTGGCGGTGACGCGATGGCCGTCGCGGGCCAGCTGCAGCGACAGGAAGCCGAAGCAGCAGCCGAGTTCCAGCACCTCCTCGCCCAGCACGAGGGAGCGGGCGCGCGCGTGCACCGGCGCCATCTCGGCGTTGGTGCCGCCGGGCTCGGGCTCACCGGCCAGCGCGTCGAGGGTGTTGCGGTAGAAGGCGAGCCACGCGTCGTCCGGGAGGTCGGGGTCCTTCGCGGCGCTCGCGACGCAGGCGACGAACGCCTCCTCGAAACGCTCGGCCGGCAGGATCCCGGGCTGCACCAGGGTGCGGTCCAGCCAGCCGGCGAGGTCGTTGGAGAGCCGGTCGGTTCCGATCATGGATCGCTCCTGTGCGTGCGGGGGCCCGCTCCACGCTAGGCGGTCGCGGGCACGCCGCACCACGTCCGACGGCCGGGTCCCTCCCCGTCCGGACGGTGGGGGCGGGCTCCGGTGCCGGTCCGGGATGCTCAGGCGCCCTGGGCGGCGAGCAGCCGGGCCTTCAGTGCGGCGTCCTTGTTGACCGGGTCGTGGGCGCCGTCCGGGGTCGTCCCCGCGGCGACGGCGATCGCGTTCATGGCGCCGACCATCCGGCACAGGTGGGCGATGCGGCGCTCGTCGGCGTCGACGGGCGGGGCGCCGTCGAGCAGGGCCAGGGTGCGGTTCACCCAGATCACCTCGGCGTGCATCCCGGCCTCCTCGAGCACACCGCGCAGCCGCAGCCCGATCTCGCGGCGGGACAGCCCGTTCCAGCTCTCGAGGGTGCGGGCATCGAGCGGGAACAGCAGGTCCCGGTCGCGCAGGTGGATCAGCTCCAGGGCGTGCGCACGACCGTAGGCGCAGTACATGCACCCGTTCACCAGGGAGATCGTGAGCCCGGCGAGGTGGGTGCGTACGGGGCCCAGCACGCGCAGGGTGACCAGGAAGCGCGGGAAGTTGGTCGCGAACCAGCGCAGCGCGGGCCCGCTGCCCATCGTGGCGACCATCGCCGGGATCACGCCCGGCGTGTAGCCCCACAGCGCGGTGCACACGCGACCGACGATCCGGAGGACCGCTCCGCCACCGTCCGACATCCGGCCCTCCTTTCCGAAGGGGACGCCCGATCGTACTCCGGGCAGCCCCTGCAGCGGCACGAGATCGGCCGATCGGCCCAGCCGGGGTCACCGGCGCGTCGGGCGGCGGCCCGGTGGGGCGGATAGCGTCCGGTCATGGCTTCCGTACCCGCCGTCGTGGCGCCCCGACCGCTGCCCGTCGACGACCCCGAGTGCCTCGTCGACGCCGAGATCGAGGTCGGTGCGCCCGGCCCGCACGACCTGCTCGTCGACGTCCGCGCCGTCTCGGTGAACCCGGTGGACGGCAAGGTCCGTTCGTCGTTCGACCCGGCCGACGGGCCGAAGGTCCTCGGCTTCGACGCCGCGGGCGTCGTCGTCGAGGTGGGCGACCGGGTGCAGGGGTACGCCCCCGGCGACGAGGTCTACTACGCCGGCGCGATCGACCGGCCCGGCAGCAACGCCCACCGCCAGCTCGTCGACTCCCGCATCGTCGGGCGCAAGCCGTCGACCCTGGACTTCGCCGCCGCGGCCGCGCTGCCGCTGACCTCGATCACCGCGTGGGAGTGTCTGCACGACCACCTGCGCGTCACCGCCGACACCACCGGGACGCTGCTCGTCGTGTCCGCCGCGGGCGGGGTCGGGTCGATGGTCCTGCAGCTCGGCCGGCGCACCGGGCTGACGCTGGTCGGCACCGCCTCCCGCACGGAGTCCGCGGACTGGGCGCGGCAGATGGGTGCGCACGCGGTCGCCGACCACCACGACCTCGTCGGCACGGTGCGCGAGGTCGCCCCGGACGGCGTGCAGTACGTGTTCTCGCCGGTGTCGGCGGGCAACGTCGAGGCCTACGCGGAGCTGATGACCCCGCGCGGGACCGTCGTCGCCATCGATGAGCCGGAGGGCCTGGACACGCTCCCGCTGAAGACGAAGTCGCAGGCCTGGCACTGGGAGCTGATGTTCACCCGGCCGCTGTCGGAACCGGGCTCGACGGTGCAGCGGGAGATCCTGGACGAGGTGTCCCGGCTCGTGGACGCCGGGGAGCTGCGGACCACCGAGACGCGGCGCCTGCAGGGGCTGACCGCGGCGACGCTGCGGGAGGCGCACCGGCTCATCGAGTCCGGCGGCACCGTCGGGAAGATCGTGGTCGAGCGGTAGTGGACCCCCGGTGGGTGGTGCCGGTGCGGACACCGGCACCACCCACCGACGGGGTCAGCGGCCGATCAGCTCGCCGGCCATCTCGTTCGTGGTCGCCTCGAAACCGGACAGGTCCCGGACCACGCGGACGCGGTCGCAGTACTCGGCGTAGGCGGGCAGGTCGCAGCGGCCGAGCCCCCACGAGTACCGCGGCTCCGGGGTCAGCCAGATCGTCTCCCGGGCCCGCCGGGTGATCTCGACGAACGCCTCCATGTTGGGGTCGTTGCCGTTCCCGCGGCCGTCGCCGAGCACCAGCACCGTCGTCCGGCGGGTGACCGCCGAGCCGTGGTCCTCCAGGAACTGGCCGAAGGCCAGGCCGTAGTTGGAGTTGGCGTCGACGTCGAGCTGGTCGCCCCCGAAGATCAGCCCGAGGGCGTGCTCGACGGGGTGGTCGGCGAACAGGTCGTTCACCTCGACCAGGTCGGCCACGAACGCGAACGAGCGGACCTGGCCGAACAGGTCCTGCAGACCGTGCACCAGGTGCAGGGTGAACCGCGCGGTGGCCCGGACCGACAGCGACACGTCGGCCAGCACCACCAGGCGCGGCTTGTCCTCCTGGCGCTGCACGGTGACCGGGGAGAACGGGACGCCGTCGTAGCGCATGTTCTTGCGCATGGTGCGGGCCGAGTCGATCCGGCCCCGGGGGGAGACCCGCCTGCGGTGCGTGAGCGCACCGTGCAGCGACTTGGCCAGCCGCCGCAACGAGTCCTCCAGCTGCATGCGCTCGGTCTCGCTCGCCCGGTCGACCTCGGCGACGCGTTCGGCGTCGTCGTGGCCCTCGACGATCCGCTGCTCGATCGCGAGCAGCTTCTCCAGGTGTGCCTTGAGCAGCTCCGGGAGGTTGTCGAGCACTCCGGTGAGGCGCCGGCGCAGCGCAGCGGCGTCGTCCTCGGTGCCCTGCTCCTCCTCCGACAGCCGGTCCTCCTCGGAGTTCAGCCAGCCCAGCAGCGCGTCCTGCTGGGCGACCGAGAGGTCGGCGTCGACCTTGGTGCCCTGCTGCTGGGAGATGTCCCCCGGCTGTCCGCCGCCGGAGAACCGGTCGGTCTCGATCTGCACGCGCTGGCCCTCGGTGGCGTCGCCCGCCTGCTCCTTGGACAGCACGATCTCGTCCGTCATCGAGGCCATGTCGATCTTGTTGGCCTCCTGGTGCAGGTTGTACTGCTCGGCCAGGTCCTCGGGGTCGAAGAACTCCTTGATGTCGACCGGGGCGCCGTGGTCGTGACCCTCCTGAGGGGTCTCCGACGGCTCCTCGGACAGCGTGAAGTTCTCCAGCGGGGTGTCGTCGGACAGATCGCCGTGTCCGTGGCCGTGCCCGTGGCCGGTGTCCGCCTCGCCCACCCTGACCAGGGCGAAGAACAGGTCGAAGACCTCGTCGAAGGTCGCCTCGTCACGCCGGTCCTTGATCAGCGCGATGCGCAGCGCCTCCTTGAGCACCGCCTTGTCGGACAGCACCCCGGGCTGGGCGGCGCAGGCCATCGCGTCGAGCGCCTCGGACACCGAGATGCGCACCGACCGGATCCGCAGCAGCCGGACGAAACGGTGGATGCTCGCTTCCACTCCGGACCCCGATCAGACCGGGCGCTTGCGGGAGCCGCCGAAGGAACGGGTGCCCTGGCCGGGCGAGACCTTCCGGATCGCCGACGGCGGCGGCGCGACCCCGCCGGGCAGGCCGCCGTAGATACCGCCGTGCCGTCCCGCCTGGTCCTTCGCGGCCCGCTTGGCGCGGCCGTCGACGTCGCCGTCGTCGTGGTCGTCGTCCACGCGGGCGGCCGGAGCACTCGGGGTCCGGGCCGCGGGCTCGTCGTGGTCGTGGTCCCCGTCGTGCCCGTGCCCGTGCCCGTGGCCGTGTCCGTGGCCGTGCTCGGTGACCACGGCGTTCGGGTCGACCAGCCGCGGCAGGGCGTCCAGGGCCTTCTTGACGTCCTTGTCGTACTTGACGACGACCGACACGGTGTCGGACAGGATCTGTGAGTTCAGCTCGTCGACCCCCAGCACGGCCAGGGTGCGGGCCCAGTCGATGGTCTCCGAGATCGACGGCGACTTGCGCAGCTCCAGCTCGCGCAGCCCGCGCACGACGTTGACGAGCTCCTCGGCCAGCTGGTCCGACAGCCCGGTCTTCTTCGACCTGACGATCTCCAGCTCGCGGGAGGCCGACGGGTAGTCGAGGAACAGGTGCAGGCAGCGGCGCTTGAGCGCGGCGGCGAGGTCGCGGGTGTTGTTCGAGGTCAGCAGCACGTACGGGCGCTGCTCGGCGACGAAGGTGCCGATCTCGGGCACGGAGATCTGGAACTCGCCCAGGGTCTCCAGCAGGACGGCCTCCAGGGCCTCGTCGGCGCGGTCGACCTCGTCGATCAGCAGCACGACGGGCTGTTCGGAGCGGATGGCCTCCAGCAGCGGGCGCGGGGCGAGGAAGCGCTCGGAGAAGAACACGCTCTCCTGGGACCCGATGCGGTCGACCGCGGAGGCGAGGTCGGGTGCGTCCTCGACGAGCTGCCCGATCTTCTCGCGGAGGATCTGGGTGTACATGAGCTGCTTGCCGTAGTCCCACTCGTACAGGGCCTTGGTCTCGTCCTGGCCCTCGTAGCACTGCAGGCGCAGCAGCCGGCGCCCGGTGGCGACGGCGAGCATCTTCGCCAGCTCGGTCTTGCCGACCCCGGCGGGCCCCTCCAGCAGCAGCGGCTTGTCCAGCCGGGTCAGCAGGAACACCGTCGTGGCCAGGCGGGTGTCGGCGATGTAGCCCTGCTCCCGCAGGGTCTCGATCACCTGGTCGACGGACTCGAACGGACCGGTCGAGGCGACGGCGTCCGCCGCCTCGGTCACAGTGGGGACGACAGCCTCGGACACGCGGATATCTCCTTCGCGGGCCGCACCGGCTCTGGTGCGGAGAAGAGCGGGGCCGCAGCCAGCGGGCCCACCCACCCGAGTATCACCTCGGATGGCTGGGCCCGCTGGTGCGACGGTGGACGTACTGACCTGCGGATCAGGTCAGCAGGTCGTCCAGGTCACCGTTGATGGAGTGGTCGACGACCGGGCGGACGGTCTCGAACGTGCACTCCTTCGGGTTGCCCGGGGTGCAGGCGTCACCGAGGACGTGGTTGGTGATCCGGTCGACGTCGGCCGCGTCACCGACGATGGTGGGCGCGTTCTCGTAGAACTTGGTCGGGCCGGTGCCCAGCCGGTTCTTCGAGTAGGTGTCCTGCTTGACGTCGGCGAACTTCTCCGGGATGCCCACGTCGCGCAGCAGCCGGATGGAGGCGGCGAGCGCGGCGTCGGCGGCCTGCGGCTTGGTCATGCCGCGGGTGTCGACCCCCATCGCCTCGGCGATGTCGGCGAAGCGCTCGTACACGACGGGCATGTTGAACGCCCACACGCGGGGCAGCGCGATGGCGTTGTTCAGGCCGTGGTGGGTGTCGTAGAACGCCGACACCGCGTGGCTGATCGAGTGGATGATGCCGAGGCCACCGGAGTTGAACGCCTGGGCGGCGATGTACTGCGCGTACATCATGCCCTCGCGGCCGGAGAGCTCCTGGCCGTTCCAGACGGCCTTGCGCAGGTTCTGCGAGGTCAGCTTGATCGCGTGCAGCGCGTTGCCCAGCGACGGCTGGAAGTCCAGCCGCGAGACGTAGGGCTCCGAGGCGTGCGCGAGCACGTCGAACCCGCACTGCGCGGTGTAGTCGATCGGGCAGTCGTAGTAGAGCACCGGGTCGTCGATCGCCAGGGTGGTGACCGAGGCGTCGTCGAACGCGACGTACTTGTGCGGGTTGTCGGGGTCGGTCGTGGTGTCGGTGATGACGTAGGCCCACGAGGTCTCCGAGCCGGTGCCGGCCGTGGTGGAGACCGCGATGTGCGGCGGGTTGGCCGGGTTCTCGGACTTGTTGAAGCCCTCGAACTCGTTGACGTTGCGGCCGTCGTGCGCGACCGAGATGCGCGCGCCCTTGCAGGCGTCGTGCGAGGAGCCGCCGCCGATGGAGACGAACGAGTCGCAGTTGTTCTGCTGGTAGAGGCCCACAGCGTCCATGACGTTGTAGTCCTTGGGGTTCGACTCGACCTTGTCGTACAGCACGACCTCGAGGCCGTGGTACTTCATCGACTCGACGATCTTGTGGACGATGTCGGTGCCCCGCAGGCCCGACGTCATGACCAGGGTCTTCTTGAAGCCCAGCTTCAGGGCCTCCGGGCCGATGAGCTCGTGCGACCCCGGACCCATGAGCGCACGGGGGAACGGGTGGAACTCCTTGATGGGGAACGGCTTGAGCAGCTCGTCTACCTGCATGTCAGCCCTTTCTGAGGCAGGTGGATGGGTCGAGACCGCACGCTATGACCCCTGTGGCCGCGGGCACAGGGGTGATCGCCATTACCCCTCGGGAGACCGGGCAGGTTCCCCCTCCGAACGGAGGGGAGCAGGGTGAGGTCGCCCTCGACCCGGTCGCCGGGGAGGGCGTGGCAGTACTGCCAATGTATGGCAACAGGGACAGCTCGGCAACAGTCCGCACGGCCGGGGCCGCGGTAGTGTCGGCTCGCCGACGGTTCGTGCCGGTCCGATGACGGGCGTCACGAGGCAAGAGGGAACCCGGTGGGAATCCGGGACTGCCCCGCAGCGGTGAACGGGAACGACCGCCGTCAACAGCACTGGGAGCGATCCCGGGAAGCGACGGCCAGTAGGAGCGTGCAGTGCGCCCGTGAGTCCGAAGACCTGCCGCCGGTGCGTGCGCCGTCCGGCGTGCGCGGATCCGTGGCCTCGCGGGAGGGCCGGGCGGACGACCGGGCACCGTCGTGCCCGGCGGTCGCAGGCGCCCCGTGCCGGCGACGGGTCCTCCACCGCACTCGCGAGGAGAGAGGGCCGTGAGCATTCCTTCCAGCAGCACCATCGGCAGCACCGTCCTGGGGTACCCCAGGATCGGACCGGACCGGGAGCTCAAGCGGGCGACCGAGTCGTACTGGGCCGGGCGGACCGACGCGTCCGCACTACGCGACGTCGCCGCCGGGCTGCGCCGCGACACCTGGACCGGGCTGCGCGACGCCGGGCTCGGCTCGGTGCCGGGCAACACGTTCTCGTTCTACGACCACGTCGGAGACACCGCGCTGGCGGTCGGGGCGGTGCCGGAGCGCTTCGCCCGCGTCACCGACCCGCTGGAGCGGCTGTTCGCGATGGCCCGCGGCCGCACCGGCGCCCCGGCCTGCGAGATGACCAAGTGGTTCGACACGAACTACCACTACCTGGTCCCCGAGGTCGGCCCGGACACCCGGCTCGCGCCGGGCAGCCGCAAGGCCCTCGACGAGTTCTGCGAGGCCCTGCGCAGCGGGATCACCACCCGTCCGGTGCTGGTCGGGCCGGTGACCTTCCTGCTGCTGTCCAAGCCGGCCGGCGGCGCACCGGCGGGCTTCCGCCCGCTGGACCTGCTCGGACCGCTGGTCGAGGTCTACCGCGACCTGCTCGCCGAGCTCGCCGAGGCGGGAGCGGAGTGGGTGCAGCTCGACGAGCCCGCCTTCGCCGCCGACCGGACGCCGGAGGAGGTCGCGGCGCTGCGCCGGGCCTACGACCGGCTCGCCTCGGCGACCCGGCGGCCCAAGATCCTCGTCGCGTCGTACTTCGGGGAGCTGGGACCCGCCCTGCCCGCGCTCGCCGCCACGGCCGTCGAGGGGCTGGCGCTCGACCTCGTCGCGGGGGCCACCGACCTGGACGCCCTCGATGCGGGAGACCCGGCGGTCCCGGGGCTGGACCGGAAGGTGGTGCTGGCCGGCGTCGTCGACGGGCGCAACGTGTGGCGCACCGACCTGGACCGGGCACTGGCGACGGCGCAGCGGCTGGTCGGCGTGGCGGGGCGGGTCGAGGTCTCGACGTCGTGCTCGTTGCTGCACGTCCCCTACGACCTGACCGCGGAGACGGCCCTGCCCGGCGACGTCGTCGACATGCTGGCGTTCGCCCGGCAGAAGGTCACCGAGGTCGTGCTGCTCGGGCGGGCCCTGCGCGAGGGACCCGACGCGGTCGCGGCGGAGCTCGACGCCGCACGGGCCGTCCGGGAGCGGGTCGCCGCCACCGCGCGCCGCGACGAGCGGGTGCGGTCCCGGCTCGACGCGCTCGGCCCCGACCACTACCGGCGCAGTCACGGCGACGTCCGGGCGACGGTCCAGCGCGCGGCGCTCGGCCTGCCCGTCGTCCCCACGACGACGATCGGTTCTTTCCCGCAGACCGCGCAGATCCGGCGCGACCGGGTCGCGCACCGCTCCGGTGTGATCGACACCGGCACCTACGCCGAGCGGATGCGCCAGGAGATCGTCCGCGTGGTGCGGCTGCAGGAGGACATCGGGCTCGACGTCCTGGTGCACGGTGAGCCCGAGCGCAACGACATGGTCCAGTACTTCGCCGAGCACCTCGACGGCTTCGCCACCACCGAGCACGGCTGGGTGCAGTCCTACGGCTCGCGGTGCGTGCGCCCGCCGATCCTGCACTCGGACGTGTCCCGGCCCCGGCCGATCACGGTGGAGTGGGCGCGGTTCGCCCAGTCGCTGTCCGACGCGCTGGTCAAGGGGATGCTGACCGGCCCGGTGACGATCCTGGCCTGGTCGTTCGTGCGTGACGACCAGCCGCTGGGTGACACCGCCCGGCAGGTGGGGCTGGCCCTGCGCGACGAGGTAGGAGACCTGGAGGCCGCCGGGATCCGGATCATCCAGGTCGACGAGCCCGCGCTGCGCGAGCTGCTGCCCCTGCACGAGCGGGACCGGCCCGGGTACCTGGACTGGGCGGTGGACGCGTTCCGGCTGGCCGTCGGGGCCGTCGCCGACGCCACCCAGATCCACACCCACCTCTGCTATTCCGAGTTCGGCGAGGTGGTGGGGGCGATCGACGGGCTCGACGCCGACGTCACCACCGTCGAGGCGGCCCGGTCGCGGATGGAGGTGCTGGCCGACCTCGGACCGGGGGTCCCGCGCGGGCTCGGCCCGGGCGTCTACGACGTCCACTCACCCGAGGTGCCCGGCACCGACGAGCTGGTCGAGCAGCTCGGCGCGGCCCTGCGCCACATCGGACCGGACCGGCTGTGGGCCAACCCGGACTGCGGGCTGAAGACCCGCGGTGAGGCGGAGACGGTGGCGGCCCTGACCAACCTGGTCGCCGCGGCCCGCCTGGTCCGGGACTCGGCGACGACCGGCTGAGCCCGCGTCGCGACGCCCCGCGGCTCCCCGGCCGCGGGGCGTTGCTCACGCGCCATTGATTGAACAGATGATCAGATGTAGTCATATGGAGTGTTCGCACGAAAGATGGCCGCGCTGCTCGCGGCCGCCGCCCTGGTGCTGACCGGCTGTGGTGCCGGCACCGGCGGCGCCGGGACCCCGGACCCGGCCGGTGAGCTGACCGTGGCCCTGCAGTTCCCGCCGCGCGCCGACTACGCCTTCGACGCCGACGACGGCGCCCGGCTGCAGTCCCTCGGCGTCGCCGAGACCCTGACCACTGTCGACGCCGACGCCCGCCCGGCGCCGATGCTCGCGACGGGCTGGGAGCAGCAGGGCAACGCCTGGCGGGTCACCCTGCGCCAGGACGTGCGGTTCCACGACGGCACCCCGCTCACCCCGGACGCCGTCGTCACGGCGTTGCGCTACGTCGCGGGCGTCGAGGCCCCGCCGCGGGCGATCCGGGGCATCGGCTTCGCCGTCGCCCCCGACGGCGCCGACGCCGTGCGGATCACCACCACCGAGCCCGACCCGGTGATGCCGCTGCGCCTGTCCAGCGGCAACCTCGGCATCCTCGCGCCCGCCGCCTACGCCGACGGCGGGGCGCCGCGCTACCTGCGCACCGGGACCGGCCCGTTCGTGCTGGACTCGGTCAGCGGTGCCGACTCCGCGCAGCTGGTCCGCAACGACGACTACTGGGGCGAGCCGGCGGGTGCCGCCCGGGTCACCGTCCGCTACGTCGAGGACCCGCAGGCCCGTGCGCTGGCGGTCCGGTCCGGCGACGTCCAGTTCGCCGAGGGCCTGCCCCAGGCCCAGCTCGACCAGGTCCGCTCGGCCGGGGCCGAGGTCGTCGAGTACCCCAATGCGCGCACCGTTCTGCTGCAGCTCAACCAGTCCGCGGCGCCGTTCTCGGACCTGCGGGTCCGCCAGGCCGTCACCGCGGCGATCGACCGCCCGGTGCTGGCCGAGCAGGTCCTCGCCGGGGGCGCCGCACCCGCGGCCGACCTGTTCGGCGCGGCCGTGCCCTGGGGCGAGACCGCGCCGCCGCCCGGGGCCGACGTCGCCCGCGCCCGGCAGCTGCTCGCCGAGGCCGGCTACACCGAGCAGAACCCGCTCACCGTGCGGCTGTGGACCTTCCCGAACCGGCCCGAGCTGCCCGCGCTGGCGAACGCGATCCAGGCGATGCTCGGTGCCGCCGGGGTGAAGGTCGACATCACCGTCGGGAACTACGAGGCCCAGGAGCCGAAGGTCCTCGCCGGTGACTACGACATGTTCCTCAACTCGCGCAGCTACCTGTCCGACTTCCCGGACGCGGCGAGCACGCTGACCTCGGACTACACCTGCGACGGCAGCTACGCCGTCGACCAGTACTGCAACCCCGCCTACGACGCGCTGGTCGACCGGCTCAACTCCACCGAGGACCCGGCGGCCCGCCAGCAGCTGTTCGGAGAGGCCGCCGCGATGCTGACCCGCGACGCCGTCGGCGTCATGGTCGTGCACCCGCGCAACACCGCCGTGCTGCGCGGCGCCACGGGCTTCGTCCCCGATCCGCTGCAGATCCGCCCGGTGCTGCCGCAGCTCTCCCCGACCACGGGGTGATCGGGCTCCTGCTGCGCCGGCTCGTCGTCGTCGGGCCGGTGCTGCTGGCCGCGTCGGTGCTGGTGTTCGCGCTGCCGCGGCTGGCCGGCGTCGACCCGGCGCGGGCGGTCCTGCGGGCCCGCAGCGCCGAGGCGGTGCCGGACCCGGTGACCGAGGCGCGGCTGCGGTCCTCGCTGGGGCTGGACGCGCCGGTCACCGAGCAGTACCTGCGCTGGCTGGGCGGGGTGCTGCGCGGCGACCTCGGCCACGGCTACGTCGCCCGGACCCCGGTCGCCGGGCAGATCGCCGACGCCGCGGCGGTCTCCGGGCTGCTCGCGGTGCTCGCGCTCGCCCTCGCGGCGGTCGTCGGCATCCCCGCCGGGGTCTACGCGGCGCGCCGGCCCGGCGGACTGCTCGACCGGTTCCTCGGGCTGGGCACGGTCGCCGGGGTCGCGGTGCCGGAGTTCGTGCTCGCCCCCTGGCTGGTGCTCGTGTTCGCGGTGTGGGCCGGGGCGCTGCCGGCGCTCGGCTGGGGCGACCCCGCCCACCTGGTCCTGCCGGTGCTGACCCTCGCCGCCTACCCGGGGGCCCTGGCCGCGCAGCTCGTCCGCGCCGAGACCGCCGGGGTGCTGACCCGGCCGCACGTGCTCGTCGCCCGGGCCAAGGGCCTCGGTGAGCACCGGGTCCTGTGGCGGCACGGCGCCCGGCTCGCGACGACGTCGGTGACCGCGCTGGCCGGGATGTTCGTCGCCGGGCTGCTGGGCGGCTCGGTGGTGGTCGAGGTCGTGTTCGGCATCCCGGGGCTGGGGCGGCTGCTGCACCGGGCCGTCGTCGCGCAGGACCTGCCGGTGGTGCAGGCGGGCACGCTGCTCGTCGTCGCGGTCGCGGTGGTCGCGGGGGTGCTGGTCGAGGTGCTGGCGACGGCGCTGGACCCGGTGCTGCGCTCGGCGGGGTCACGGTGAGGCCCCGGGTGCGGACGGCGTGGTGGGTCGCGGCCGGGGTGGCCGCCCTGGCCCTGGCCGCGCCGGTGCCGATGCTCGTTCCGGCGGGCCTGCTCTCGGTACTCCTGCCCGACCCCGACGCCGTCGACTTCGCCGGGATGCTCGCCGGGCCGTCCGCGGCGCACCCGCTGGGCACCGACCAGCTGGGCCGGGACCTGCTCGCGCGCACCGTCCACGGCGGACGGCTGACGGTCGGGCTGGCGCTGTCCGCGGTGCTGGTCACCGGGGTGTCCGGGGTGGCCGTCGGGTCGCTCGCCGCGGTCGCGGGCCCGGTCGGGCGGGCGGCGATGCGGGTGGTCGACGTCCTGGCCGCGATCCCGGTGGTGCTGTTCGGGCTGCTCGCCGCGGTCGCGCTGGGTCCGGGTGTCGGGTCGCTGCTGGTGGCGGTCACGGTGATCGCCTGGACCCCGTTCGCCCGGCAGGCCTACCTGCTCGCGCTCGCCGAGCGGCAGCGGGAGTACGTGACGGCGGCGGTCGCCCTGGGCGCAGGGCCCGGGCGGGTCCTGACCCGCCACGTCGCGCGGAACCTCGTCCCGCCGCTGGCCGCGCACGCCTGCGTCCGGTTCGCGAGCACCCTGCTCACCGTCTCCGGGCTGTCCTTCCTCGGGCTCGGCGTCCAGCCGCCGACCGCGGAGTGGGGCGCGATGGTGGCCGAGGGCCGCGAGTACCTGTTCGGCGCGCCGCAGGTGGTGCTCGTGCCCTCGCTGGCGGTCGTGCTGACGGCCGGGACGGCCCTGTGGTGGGGACGCCGGTGGGAACGGGTGGGTGCCCGGTGAGCTCAGGCCGCGTGGACCTGCCCGCCCGCGGGGTCGAGGGGCCTGCCCAGCTCGGGGAACCAGCGGAACGCCTCCGGCCTGCCCTCCCAGTCGCAGCCGGCGCACTCCGGGCCGTCGTGCGGGTGCTCGTCCACGATGCCTCCCGATCGTTGTTGCCATCACTGTGCAACAGGGCGTGTCGGGGTGTGAACCCTCCGGTCGGAGGGGCAGGGTGAGGGACGTGGGCGACGGGGACGACGTGGACGACGTGGCCGGGCTGCTGAGCGCGTACCTGGCCGACCCGTACGCGGGCTGGAGCATGGGTGCGCCCGGCGCGATCGCGGAGTTCGTGCGGACCCCCGACGAGCCCGTCGGGCCGTCCGGGCCGGGTGCGGTCGTCACCGCGCGCGGCGGGATCCGGATCGAGCCGCACCCGTCGACCCGGCCGCTGGCCTACCGCACGCCGGTCGGCCCGCACGAGCACTGGAACCACGCGGTCGCGCTCTGTCTCCCCGCGACCGCGGCCCGCGGGTCCGCGCGGAGGGCCGTCACCGTGCTCGGGCCCGACCGCTCCGCGCTGCGGAGGGCCGACCGCGACGCCGTGCTCGTCGACCTCGGGCTGGGCACGACCACGGTGGACGCCTGCGTGCGCACGGCCGACCCCGAGCTGCTCGGGCTGCTGCACCGTGCTGCGGGCGGCCCGCTCGACGGCGCGCTGACCGCCGCGCTGGTCGAGGCGGGACCGCACCGCGTGTTCACCACCGCGCTCGGCCGGGTCGAGGTGTACGCCGCGATCCCGCCGCCGGAGGGCCGCTCCCCGGACGGGCCGCACACCCACCTGCTCCCGCACGTGCTGCGCGAGGGCCGTACGCACGCGGCGACCGTGCCCGTGCCCGCCGGTCACCTGCCCTGCGCGCACCTCTACCCGGCGCACCCGCTGACCGACCTCACCGGGCGTCCGATCCCGTTCGACCCGACCCGGGCGGCCGCCTTCGACGGCCTGCTGGAGCGGTTCGGGGATCCGGACCAGTGGGCGGTGACCGCCGGGGTGGTCCGGGCGGTCGCGGCGGGGG
>NZ_JAMXSG010000539.1:0-1201 GCF_024124365.1 Pseudonocardia sp. McavD-2-B | reverse complement strand
CCGTGCCGACGACGGCACGCAGCCCGCGCAGTCGTCCCGGCCCGGGACGCCCGCCCCCGACGGCCAGTGCGAGCGCGGCGAGTCCGAGCGCGGCCGCGGTCACGTCGGCACCGCCGCACGCAGGATCCGGTCGGCCCACGCCGCCCCGGCGACCGTGAGGACGACCCCGGTCAGCAGCAGCGCCGGACCGTGCAGACCGGTGCGCAGCACGGTCAGCGGCGCGATACCCATGAGCTGTCCGAGACCGATCCCGGCCAACGGCAACCCGGTCAGCACCGACGCCGTCGCCCGGGGTCCGGCGAGCTGGGCGCGCACCCGGGCGCCGTGCGCGATCCGCCAGCGGATGTCGTCGAGCAGCCCGGCGAGCAGGTCGGCGAGCGGGGCGCCGTGGGTGTCGGCGAGCTCCCAGGCCGAGGCGACCCGTTCGACGTCGCGCCGGGCGGGCCCTCGCGCCGTCCGGCGCAGTGCCTCCGGTACCGGTTCACCGATCCGTGCGGCGACGGCCGCCGGCTCGAGCAGGGCGCGGGCGAGCGGCCCGTCGTGCACGTGCCCGGCCAGTGCGGCCGCGACGCCGACGAGCGCGCTCGCCGCCGCGTAGCCCACGGCGAGCGCGGTGCGGCCGCGTTCGAGCAGCGACAGTGTCTCCCAGCCGAAGGTGCTGTAGGTGGTGAACGCCCCGCAGAACCCGGTGCCGAGCAGCGCGGCGAACCCCGGCCCGAGCAGCGGGGTCAGCGCCACCACGCCGCCGAGCACGAGGGATCCGGCCACGTTGATCACCCAGGTGCCCCACGGGAACGCCGAGGGCCTCCGTGCCTTCACCGCGGTGTCGACGAGGTAGCGCAGCGGCGCCCCGACGGCCGCACCGAGGCCGACGAGCAGCGCCGTCACCGGGCTCCTCCCCCGGCGAGCGCGCGGGTCAGGGTCGCGCCGAGCGCCGTCGCGGCGACGGCGAGCACCGGGGTGCCGACCATCAGCGCCAGCGACCCCGGCGAGCCGAACGCCGGCGCGGCGACGTCCACGGCGTAGGTGGAGAACGTCGTGTACCCGCCGAGCACCCCGACGCCCAGGGCCGGGCGGACGAGCGGGTGGGCCCGGAACCGCTCGGTGACCAGCACCATCAGCACCCCCATCAGCAGGCAGCCGGTGACGTTGATGAGCAACGTCGTCCACGGGGCGGGCGGGCCGACGAGCCCGAGCAGCC
>NZ_JAMXSG010000538.1:0-1205 GCF_024124365.1 Pseudonocardia sp. McavD-2-B | reverse complement strand
GCGGGTCCGGTCGCCGCGGGGGTGCTGGTGCTGCTGGGCCTGGCGAACCTGCTGGCCGTCGACGGCGTCGCCCCGGCCGGGAAGCAGGCGGCGGTGGCGGTCGTGGGGCTGGCGCTGATGGTCCTCGCGCGGCGGCTGCGCGCGGAGGCGCTGACCGTCGTCGCCGTCGGGGTGTACGCGGTCGCGGTCGCCGGGCTCGTCGTCGTCCGGGTGGCGGGGGTGTCGGCGAACGGCGCGACCCGCTGGATCGCGGTCGGGCCGCTCACCGTGCAGCCGTCGGAGCTGGCCAAGGCCGGCGTGCTGCTCCTGCTCGCGGTCGTGCTGGGCTCGGGCCGGCCGGAGTGGCAGCGCCTGCCGGTGGCGCTGGTGGTCGCCGTGGTGCCGGTCGCGCTGACCGCGCTGCAGCCCGACCTCAGCACGGCGACGCTGCTCGCGCTGGCCGCCGTCGCCGTGCTGGTCACCAGCCGGGTGTCGGTGCGGGCCGTCGCGGGCCTGGTGGGTGCCGCCGTCGTCGCCGCGCCGCTGGCCGTCGGGCTGCTGCGGCCGTACCAGGCCGAGCGGCTGGCCGCATTCCTCGGCGGGTCGGGCCAGGACCCGGGCGGGGCGGGCTGGGCGGTCGAGCAGGCCCGGATCGCGGTCGGCTCCGCACCGCTGTGGGGCCACGCCGGTGACCCGCTGGCCGGTCTGCTCGCCTCCTACCTTCCCGAACGGGACACCGACCTGGCCCCGGCCAGCGTGGTGCAGCAGTTCGGGCCGGTCGCCGGGGCGGTCCTGGCGCTCGCCGCCGGGGTCCTGGTGTGGCGGCTGGCCGTGGCCGCCCGGGAGTGCCGGACCCCGCAGGCCGGCCTCGTCGCGGCCGGGATGGCGGTGCTGTTCGGCGTCGAGGTGGTCGTCTCGACCGGCGGCAACCTGGGTCTGCTCCCGCTGGCCGGGGTCCCGTTCCCGCTGGTCAGCTTCGGTGGCACGGCGCTCGTGGTACACCTCGTCGCGATCGGGTCGGTGTTCGGCCTGCGCCGCGACGGCGTCCGCCGGGCGCTCTGGTCGCCGCCGTCGCTGCGCCGCAGGCCGCGCCTGGTCCGGGTGCTCGCCGCCGGGGTCGTCGCGGTGCTGCTGGGGTTCGTCGCCGCCGCGGCGACCCTGCAGGGACCCGGCGGGGCAGCCCTCGCCGCGACCGCGCACGACCAGTCGACCCGCTGCGTGCCGGT
>NZ_JAMXSG010000537.1:0-1222 GCF_024124365.1 Pseudonocardia sp. McavD-2-B | reverse complement strand
GGCCCCGCCGGAGGCACGGCCCCGCGGCCGGAACCGGCGGCGCGGGCGGAGGGGCGCGCCGGCGTCGCCCTCCGGCCCGGCGGCGATGGTCATGCGCCCGTCACCCCGGCGGCGTCCTCGCCCAGGAAGAAGCGCAGGTAGCGCTGGTCGATGTGGTCCATCCCCAGCAGCACCGGGAAGTCCGCGACGCCGAAGTCCGGGTCGTGCGCGGGCGGCCCGCACACCCAGGTGTTCAGGCGCAGGTAGCCGCGCAGCAGCGGCGGGATGCCGCCGCCCCGGCCCGCGGGGGCGCCGGTCGGGTCCCAGGGGCGGTGCGGGACGGTGCGGTACTCCTCGGGCGCGAGGTGCTTCGCGCGGACCCGGTCCCAGACCGCGGCGGCCTGGGTGCCGCCGTCGGCGAGGGAGACGCTGGCGCAGCCGATCAGCCAGCGGTGCCCGGTGAGCAGCATGTAGCGGGCGAGCCCGGCCCACACCAGCCCGACGACGGCGCCGCCGCGGTGGTCGGGGTGCACGCAGGAGCGCCCGGTCTCGACGATGCCGGGGCGCAGCGGGTCGAGGTTGGTGAGGTCGAACTCGCCGTCGGCGTAGAGGCCGCCCGCGGCGCGCGCCCGCTGCGGCGGGAGCATCCGGTAGGTGCCGACGATCTCGCCGGTGGCGTCCTCGCGGACCACGAGGTGGTCGCAGTGGGCGTCGAAGCGGTCGACGTCGCGGCCGGGGACGGGGCTGTCGAGCCGGGCGCCCAGCTCACCCGCGAACACCCGGTGCCGCAGCGCCTGCGCCGCGGCGACGTCGCCGTCGTCGGTCGTGAGGAGCAGGGAGTACCGCCGGGCCGCGGTCTCCGGGGTCGAGACGATCACCTGGTTCACACCCGGCTTGGTACCGGCCGGGTGCGACACCCGGGCGGTTGCGGACCGACACGCCGGTGGCGTCGGGGTGAACGGACCCGGACAGGTGTCGTCGCAGGCAGGAGCGGGTGAACAGGCCCCGCACACACGACGACGCCCGGGTGCGGGCGGCACCCGGGCGTCGACGCGGTGGAGGACCGGAAGGGGTCAGCCCTTGCGCTTGGCCACTTCCTCCTGCAGCTGCGGCGCGACCTTGAACAGGTCGCCGACGATGCCGAAGTCGGCGATCTCGAAGATCGGCGCCTCCTCGTCCTTGTTCACCGCGACGATCGTCTTCGACGTCTGCATGCCGGCGCGGTGCTGGATCGCGCCGGAGA
>NZ_JAMXSG010000536.1:0-1228 GCF_024124365.1 Pseudonocardia sp. McavD-2-B | reverse complement strand
GGTGGGACCGGTGCTGGTGGGGCCGGTGGTCGCGGGATCCGCACCGGCGGGACCGCCGCTCGGGTCGGCGCCGGCCGCGGACGAGGACGGCGCCACCCCGGTGAGCGACGCCGGGTGCGGCCCGGGCAGATCGGTGAACAGGGCCGCCAGCTGCGACCGCGTCGTCGCCGCCCGGGCCCGGCGCACCCGCGCGTCGAACGCGTCGACGTCCAGCGCCCCGCCCGTGTAGTGGCGGGACAGCGCCCGCACCGTCTCCTCCTGCTCGGCGTAGCCGATCGGGTCCGCGCTCATACCCCGACCGTAGCCGCGATCAGCTGTGGAACAGCACGCTGCGACACGCGAGATGCAGGGCGAGGCGCTCGTCCGGGTCGGCGAGGTCGACGCCGAGCACGTGGCGTACGCGTTCGATCCGGGTCGCGACGGTGTTGCGGTGCACCCCGAGCACCGCCGCGGTCTCGGTCAGCGACGACTCGGCGTCCAGGTAGGCGGTCAGCGTCGTCAGCAGGTCCCCGGGTCTGCCCTGCAACGGTTCGAGCATCGACCGGGCGGCGGGCAGGAACGTGTCGGTGCGGGTCCAGGCCAGCAGCAGCGCCCCCAGCCCGAGCCGGTCGACGTGGACGAACCGGCCGCTGGTGGTGCGTTCGGCCGCGAGCCGGGCCGCGTCCCCGGCCTCGCCGAGGGTGCGGGCCAGCCCGCCCGCCCCGCGGTGCACCCGCCCCACCCCCGTCGAGGTCGGCAGGGACTCGCGCAGCAGCCACTGGGTGCGCCGCGCGGCCGTCGCGTGCTGCTGCAGCTCACCGGCGGTGGGCTGGTGGTCGAACGTCGTCCAGGCGCTCCACCCCGGTCCCTGCTCGACGACGACCGCCCGCAGCCGCGCCGTCTCCACCGCCCGCAGCACCTGCTCCCGGGCGGCGACGACGTCCACCGAGGACGGCACGTCGATCCGCAGGCCCGCGTGCCAGCCGTCCAGCGACCAGCCGGCGTCGAGCGCGCGGCGCCGCAGCCCGCCGGGCACCGGATCCCCGGCCTGCAGGATCTCGGCGAGCAGCGCCGTCCGCAGCCGCGCGTCGCGCTCCACGGTGAGCCGCTGCTCGGCGAGGCGCTGCCGCACCGAGTTCGCGGCGACCGCCAGCGCCGCCCGCAGCGCGGCGGTCTCGGCGGGCACCCCCTCCGGCTCCGCGACGGCCAGGCGGCCGTCCGGCGGGCCCGACCCGAACGCCACCTCCAG
>NZ_JAMXSG010000535.1:0-1228 GCF_024124365.1 Pseudonocardia sp. McavD-2-B | reverse complement strand
CGACGCCGCCCGCTCCGGGCGCCGCCCCGGGTGCGACGGCTCCACACCAGGGCGGTGCCGCTGCCCCGGCCGCTCCCGCGGCCCCTGCTTCTCCCGCGGCCCCGGGGTCGTCCGCCGCTCCCACGGCCCCCGTGGCTCCGGCCGCTCCCGCCGCTCCGTGACCCCGTACGCGCGGCGACGCCGACCGGTGTCGCCGCGCGTGGGAGAGGGGAGAAAGGAGCACTCGACGGACCAACGCGCCGGAACGGGCACGGATACCCCCCTGATGCGGTGACGACGCGGGCCCGGACACCACCATCGGTTGTCCCCGCAGGTCAGACGTACCGTCGTCATGTCTTCGTGACAAAAGATCGGGGGGTCGTCCGGGCCGGCGGGCGCTGATCCGGGGGGAACACCCGCTGTCCGTGGTGGGAGCCGGAACGCCGGGACGGAGCCCCCTCGCCCCCGGGACGGTGGGGCCGGAGCGACGCGGCCGAGCCCTCCGCGGCCCGGGATCGCACGGGTCGAGGTCGCTCCTGGTTCGCACGCGAGAGGACCGCTCCGGTGATCGCGCAGGTCGGCCCCGCCGGCTCTCCGCTGTGAACGACCTGCTCCGTGAGGGCAGAGGAAGGGCCGGGACTGACGGTGGGCCGGAACCGGGCACCTGCACCGTGACCACGGGTCGTTGTGCGGGGCGGGGCCCCGGCCGACGTCCGGAACCTGACCACGGCGGTACCGGACGAGCACACGACGGGGCACCTCCACCGCACCCCGACTGCGCAGGTCACGGGTCGATTCCAGACCCGGGCGGATGGTGGCCCGACCACCGAGAAGACCACGTGGACAACCCATCGCGAAGCGACAGTGGTCGGCGTCACACAGGTCGGTGATCGTCGGTATCCCCCAGCGAGAGGGTGTCGGTAACCAGGAGTTCGCCTCCGCCCATAGCCGTGAGCTGCGACGACGACTGGTTCTCGCCCCGAAGGCCCCCCGGTTTGACGGCCCCGGACACCGTGCCGTAACTTTCTTCCTGTCAGCGAGTGAGCCGGACAGAACGGGCCCTGAGAGGCCCGGTCAACAGGCCCCGCGGACAGCGACCCCCGGTGGTTCACCGAGTTTCTCGGTGTGGTTGTCTTGGTGGGTCAAGGCGATCCGTCTTCAGGATCCCGTCTCCTTTTCAGGGGGTTGGGTGAGTGCGGTGCGGGTGTCTTTTGAGAACTCAACAGTGTGTCGAGCTATTTTGATTCGG
>NZ_JAMXSG010000534.1:0-1228 GCF_024124365.1 Pseudonocardia sp. McavD-2-B | reverse complement strand
GCTTGGACTCAACCCGTCAGCGCAACAGTGCTTCGAATCTATCAGCCGGGGTGTCGAAGTCGAGGGTCTTACGGGGGCGCGTGTTGAGTCGGTGGGCAATCTCGTCGAGCTGGGCCTGGGTGACGTCGCCGAGGCTGGTGCCCTTCGGGAAGTACTGCCGGAGCAGCCGGTTGGTGTTCTCGTTCGTGCCGCGCTGCCAGGGGCTGGCCGGGTCGGCGAAGTAGACCTCCAGCCCGGTCCGCGCAGTGACGATCTTGTGTCGGGCCAGTTCCATCCCGCGGTCCCAGGTCAGCGAGCGGCGCAACTGCTCGGGCAGCCGGCACATCTGCTGCGACAGCGCCCAGGTGACGGTGTCCATGTCGCGTCCCTGCAGGGCGACGAGCACGGTGAACCGGGTGGTGCGCTCGACCACGGTGGCGATCTGGGTCGTGCCGCGCCCGAGCAGCAGGTCGCCCTCCCAGTGCCCGGGCACCGCCCGATCGGCGACCTCGGCGGGGCGCTCGCGGATCGAGACCGCGTCGGTGATCTGCGAGCGCCACTGCCCGGTGGTGGTGTTGTGCACGTTGCGCCGGATCGGCCGCCCCGACCGCAAGTGCTTCTGCAGGGTCTTGGCCAGTACGCCGCGGGTCTGCACGAACAGCGACTTGTAGATCGTCTCGTGCGACACCCGCATCCCTGAGCCCGGCTCGAAGTGCTTGGCCAGGTGCCCGGCGATCTGCTCGGGCGACCAGTCCTCGCCGAGTCTGTCAGCGACGAACCCGCGCAGCAGCGGACGCCGCGCGAGCAGGCACACCTTCGGGCGCCGTGCCCGGCGCCAGGCACGGTCCTCGGCGTCGACCGCCCGGTACTTGCGCCGGCCCTTGTTGCGGGCGATCTCGCGGCTCACCGTCGAGGCGGGTCGGCCGATCTCGGCCGCGATCGCGCGCATCGACTTGTTCTGGCCCAGCCCGCGCGAGATCTCCTCGCGCTCGGCGGCAGTCAGCGTCCCCGGTCGGCGCCGGCGTGGCGGCGGAACATAGCCCCCGCTCGACTTGAGCACCGTGAACACTGAACCCGGGGGCCGCTCGATCGCCCGAGCGATGTCACTGATCGACTCCCCTCGCCCCCAACGGACCCACAGATCAGTGCGGTCCTCATCGGACATCCCCGGCCTGCCCAAGCGTGCCATCGCCCACCCCTATCATGATCAACTACCTGTGGGGTGTTGCGCTGACCGGTTGAGTCCAAG
>NZ_JAMXSG010000533.1:0-1285 GCF_024124365.1 Pseudonocardia sp. McavD-2-B | reverse complement strand
CCGATCTGTCGGCCGCGAGAAGGCCGTCGACCGCGCGTCCCAGCATGGGAACCCCGCCCAGTCCGACGAACGCCTTGGCCACCCCTGCACCCAGACGCCCCCCGGACCCGGCCGCGCTCGAACCGGCCGCGCTCGGACCGGCCCCGCGGCGCCGGGATCCGGCGCCGCGGCACACAGGTCAGTTCTGCGTGCCGGAACCCTGGTCGCCCGAGCCCTGGCCGCCGGAGTCCTGCCCGCCCGAGTCCTGGCCCGACTGGCCGGAGCCCGGCTGCTGGGTCGGCAGGACCCGGTTCAGCCCGTCCTGCAGCGGGTTCGACGAGCCCGAGCCGTCCTGACCGGAGTCCCGGTCACGGGTGCCGGTCGACGACTCCGACGTGCTGGCGCCCGACTCCTCGGTGGAGGTCGAGCTCGACGACGACGTCGACGAGTCGCCTCCGGAGCCCTCGCCCCGGTCGTTCTCCTGCTGGGTGGGGGGCGCACCGCCGCGGACGACGTTGCTCACCGAGGTCCCGGACGAGCCGGACAGCGACGAGCCCTTCACGAACTCGATGCCCGAGATCAGGAACATCGACACCGCGAAGGTGACGACGCCGAGCACCGCGGACACGATGACCGTCTTGCGGGTGACCCGGACCCGGCGGAACCGGCTGTGGCCCGCTCCGGCGGCGCGGGTGGTGCCGCCGGGTGTCTGCCACGGGTCCAGCAGGACCGTCTCCTCGCCGGTGGGCCCGGCGAGACCGTGGCCGGCACCGTTCTGCGCGGCGGCCGCGGTGCCCTCGGCGACGCCCTTGCCGCGCCGGGTCGCCTTGTCCTTCAGCTCGAGTGCCTTGTCCTTGCTGACCTCGAGCGAGCGGGTGAACAACGTGGTGGCCAGCGTCGAGATGATCGAGCCGAGCGCCGCGCCGATCACCGTGCCGACCGCGCCGAGGAACGAGCCGAGCACCGCCGTGACGATCGCCGCGCCGGCGCCGGCTGCGATCTTCGTCGGGCTGAGGTCGGCCTTGAGGCCGCTCGCCTTCGTGGTGTCCGACGAGGCGTCGCCGGAGCCGCGACCGGACCCGCCCGAGCCCCCGGACCCACCGGGTCCGTTCGGTCCGCCGCCGACCGGGCCCACCGGACCACCGGGACCGGCCGCGCGGGTCGTGTCCGACGCGGGCAGCACCCGGGTGCGCGGACGCCCGCCGGGCGGGGTCCCGTCCGGCACGCCCGGCCCGGGCACGACCGGGCTCACCGGACGGCCACCGGGTGGGGTCTGCGTGGTCCGGCCGCGGGCGGTGCCCGACGG
>NZ_JAMXSG010000532.1:0-1290 GCF_024124365.1 Pseudonocardia sp. McavD-2-B | reverse complement strand
CCCCGACGACGAGCACCCGGCCCGCGCCGGGACCGGCGGCCCGGGTGGGCGGGACGAGCCGTTCGCGCCCGGCGGCCGGGTCGACCGCGCAGCCCAGCGACAGGTTCAGCCCGACCCGGCCGATGCAGTCCTGGTTGCACCCGACGCACCGGCGTACCGGGCGTCCGGTGAGGGCGTTGTTCGCGAAGCCGGGGTCGGCGATCTGCCCGCGGGCGACGCCGACGAGGTCGCACTCCCCGCGGTCCAGCGCCGCGGCGGCCTCGGCGGGCGTGGTGAACCGGCCGACCCCGATCACCGGGAGGTCCGCCCCGGCGGCACGGACGGCGCGGCGCAGGGTCGCGGCGAGGTGCCCGGCGTAGCCCGGCGGGGTGTGCATGGACGGCTCGATCAGGTGCAGCGTCGAGGTGGCGACGCCGATCGAGGTGTTCAGGTGGTCCACCTGACCGGTCGCGGCGAGACGGCGGGCGAGGTCGGCGCCGTCGGCGGGGGTGATGCCGCCCTCGATGCGCTCGTCGACGCCGATCCGCAGGCCCAGCACCGGGTCCGGGCCGATCGCCGCGCGGACGGCGGCGACGACGTCGAGCACCAGCTTCGCCCGGTCTCGCCCCCAGGCGTCGGTGCGACGGTTGGTGGCCGGGGACAGGAACAGCCGCAGCAGCGAGGCGTGCGAGCACTGCAGCTCGACGCCGTCGAACCCACCCTCGACGCAGCGTGCGGCGACGTCGGCGAAGGCGTCGACGATCGCGCCGATCCCGGCCGCGTCGAGCTCGGCGGGGACCTCGCGGAACATCGGGTCGGGCACCGGCGAGGGCCCGACGACGGCCGTGCGCGAGTACATACCCGACCCCTGCGCGCCGTTGTGGTTGAGCTGGGCGAGCACGAGGGCGCCGTGGGCGTGCACCGCGTCGGTGAGGGCGCGGTAGCCGGGCAGCACGGCCGGGTCGTGGCCACGGATCAGCCGCTCGTAGGGCCGGTCGCCGGGGCGGACGGCGTGCTCCTCGGTGATCACCAGTGCGGCGCCGCCCGCGGCACGGGCCGCGTAGTAGGCGGTGTGCCGGTCGGTCGGCATGCCGTCCTCGGCGAAGCCGGTGAGGTGGGCGGTGAAGACGATCCGGTTGCGCAACGTGGCGCGGCCGAGGCGCAGGGGGTCGCCGAGCCGGGGCCGCGGGAGCTCCGCCCCCTCGGACACGGGCTCGGGGAGCGCGGGCCCCGGGGACGCGGCGGCCGTGGGCGGCGACGCGGCCCCACCGGCCCCGGCCGTGTCACGTGCCCCGGATCCGGGCAGGACCG
>NZ_JAMXSG010000531.1:0-1291 GCF_024124365.1 Pseudonocardia sp. McavD-2-B | reverse complement strand
GTGCGGACGGGGGTCCGCGGGACGGGGACGGCGACGACCCGGACGCCGGCCCGGCGGGACGCGCGGTCCTCGAGCTCGCGGCGCAGCCGCTGCAGCGCGCGGTGCTGGGCGACGCGGACCGCGCCGGGGGTGGAGCCGAGCGCGTCGGCGGTCTCCTCCGCGCTCAGCCCGACCGCGATGCGCAGCGTGAGGATCTCGACCTGGCGCGGGCCGAGCAGGCCCATGAGCTCGGACAGGCGGTCGTTGCGCTCGGCGTCGAGCACGACCTGCTCCGGGTCGTCCTCGCGGCTGAACCGCTCGGGGAGCTCCTCGACGGCGTCGCAGCGGTTGCGGGCCATCGCCCGGAACGCGTCGGCGACCTTGTGCCGGGCGATGCCGAACACGAACGCCCGGAACGACATCCCCGACGGCCGGTAGGCCGGGAGCACGGAGAGCACGGCCATGCAGACGTCCTGCGCGACGTCGTCGGCCGAGCCGAGGATCGTATCGCGCCGGCCCAGCCGGGCCCGGCAGAAGCGCTCCACCTGGGGGTGCACCTTCGCCAGGAGCAGCGCGACCGCGCGCTCGTCGCCGGCGACGGCCGCGGCCAGCATCTCCGGCGGGAGGAGGTCCGCCGCCTGCCGGTGGTCGGCCTCCTCGGCGGCGTCCTCGGGTGCGGTCGCGATGGCCACGGGTCCGTCGTGCATCTGCCCAGCTCTCCTCGGTCGCGACCCGGGGCCGCGTCAGGCGCCGGCACCGCCCGCCCGACCCGGGAGAGGTCGGGCGGTGCGACTGTCGCGCTGTCCTCCGCCGGTGGTGGTCGGCGCTGCCGGCAGGTCCGCTCGGCCGCGCCCCGGCCTGCGATCAACCTTTCCGGTGCACCCTTTCGGGGTCAATCAACATGCACAATTTGCGGTATAGGTAGACGGACAGTAGGGGCTTTGGTCCTCATGGGGAGACCTCGGGCACGGACGGACGTCCACCCCTGTCGGAGGAGTGTCCTCCGCCTGCGGGCCGTGACCCGGGCGGAGCGGCGTCGTTGGGCCGGGTGTCACGCTCCGCTCGCCCGAAGGACCGCTCGTGTCTCTGCGTCGCCCGCACCGCCTCCTGCTCGCCGCTCTCGGCACCGTCGCGATCGGTGTGGGGGTGGCCGTGCCGGCGACCGCGGGCCCGGCGCTCCCCCCGGTCACGGTCGGCGAGGACGCCGCCGCGGCGCTGGTGCCCGCGGTGACCGAGGCCCTCGGGCCCGCGCTGGCCGGGACGTGGCTGGCCGACGGACGGCTGATGGTGGGCACCTGGGACGCCGCGGCCG
>NZ_JAMXSG010000530.1:0-1301 GCF_024124365.1 Pseudonocardia sp. McavD-2-B | reverse complement strand
GCACCGCGCACCCGCGCCGCCTATGCGGGGGACTGGGCGCACTTCTCCCGCTGGTGTGCCGCAGCGGGGCTACCGGCGTTGCCGGCGGCGGTGGACACCGTGCGGCTGTACCTGGCCGACCTCGAGGCCACCCGCACCGCGGACGGAGACGCGGTGTTCTCCCCGGCCACGATGGGCCGGCGCCTGGCCGCGATCGCCGCCGCTCACCACGACGCCGGCCACCCGTCCCCGACCCGCGACCCGGCCGTCGGGGCGGTGCTCACCGGGATCCGCCGCACCCGCGCCCACGCCACCCACCAGATGCGCCCGCTCCTGCTGGAGGACCTGCGCACCGTGCTCGCGGACATGGATTTCGGGACGTGGCCGGCCGGGCTGATCGGCGCCCGCGACGCCGCCGCGCTGCTGATCGGATTCACCGGAGCGCTGCGCCGCAGCGAGCTCGCCGCCCTCACCATCGCCGACGTGTCCTTCCACCCCGCCGACGGCTTGCACGTGCACATCGCCCGGTCCAAGACCGACCAGACCAGTCGCGGTGCCACCGTGGTGCTGCCCTACGGCGCCCGGGCCGGGACCTGCCCGCCGTGCGCAGTGCTGCGCTGGATGGGGCTGCTCGCCGCCGCCCCGCACGGTCGCCCGGCACTGATGCGCGCGGTCCTGGCCACCCCGTCCTGGCCCGACCTGGGCCACCTGTTCCCGCACCCCGAACCCACCGCCGACAGCGCTGACGACAGCGCTGACGGCGTCGGCGCCTTCTCACCGGTCGACGCCGGCGCGGCGGGGTCTCCCGGGCAGACAGCCCGGTCGTTCCGGGCCCCGGTGCCTGCGCTGGCGGGGCACACACCGCTGCTGCGGGCGATCCGCCGCGGCGGCGCCCTCATCGACACACCGATGACCGGCGACGCCCTGCACGCCATGGTCCGTCGCCGCGCCGACGCCGCAGGCCTGCCGGGCCCGATCGGCTTCCATTCACTGCGCGCCGGGTTCGTCACCACCGCCCGCCGCAACGGCGCCGACCACCGTTCGGTGCGCCGCCAGACCCGCCACACCAGCGACGCCATGATCGAGACCTACGACCGCGACCACGCCCCGCTCGTGGGCAATGCCGTGACCCGGCTGGGCTTGTGAGCACTCGAGTCCGACGGCGAGCTGCTCCACAAGGCGTATCCGCACGGGCCTAGGGCGTGTCTCCGAAATAGGTGGGTCGGGGTGCGCGATGCTGTAGCGGTGTCGCGCACTGCGGTCCTGACCGACGTTCAGTGGGCCCGGCTGGCCCCGCTCCTGCCCTCGTCGGAGGGTCGTCG
>NZ_JAMXSG010000052.1:0-25179 GCF_024124365.1 Pseudonocardia sp. McavD-2-B | reverse complement strand
GGCGGCGGCCGGCAGGACCGTGGCCCTGCCAACGACGCGATGGCCGAGGCGCTGCGCAAGGCGGGCTTCGGCAAGTCCTGAGCCGACGACCGGGCCCCGCGCACCCCGGGTGCGCGGGGCCCGGTCGCGGTCAGTGCGGGAGGACCGGCTCCAGCAGCCGCTCGGCGAGCCGGCGCAGGTCGTCGTCGCCGACGCCCCACTCGCGCAGCCGGCCAGCCGGGCCGGTGGGGTGCGCGTCGAGGTCGTCGAGCACGGCCTCCAGGGCGGCGGCGTCCACCCCGAGCAGTGCCTCGTCGTCGGGCTCGGGCTGGCCCCAGGCGCGCAGCCGGTCCCACAGCGTCGGCAGGACCTCGTTGGTGCGCAGGTAGTCCGCGACGACCGTCGCGCGCGGCACGTCCAGCACGGCCAGCAGCACCCCGACCACGATCCCGGTCCGGTCCTTGCCCGCGGCGCAGTGCACCAGCACCGGGGCGGGCGCGTCGGCGACGGTCCGCACGATCCCCGCGAGCTCGGCGCCGGCCTCGGCCGCCAGCAGCCGGTAGGCCCACCCGAGCCCGTCCTCACCGGCGGCTGCCGTCGCGACCCGCTCCGGGGTCAGCGACGCGCCGAGCGGGACCGCACGGACGTCGGCGACGTCGGCGAGCGGGTGCGGCTCGCGTGTCTCCGCCGTCGAGCGCAGGTCGACGACGGTCCGCGGCGGCCACGGCGATCCCTCGGGCAGGTCGAGGGCCCGGGCGTCGCGCGGGTCGCCCGGGCGGGGCGCGTCGGACCGGTAGAGCACCCCGTGCCGTACGCGGTAGCCGTCCGTCGTGCGCAGACCACCGAGATCACGCAGGTTCGCCGGGCGTCGGGTCGCGGCGCTGGAGAGGAATGCCGTCACCCGACCAGGGTCGGTGATCTCCCCGCGGCCGCGCCGAGGGTCGTGATCAGGGGCATCGGTGGTGTCGGTCACGCGGGACCCGACGGACGGACCGCACCGGGACATGGCACACTGGTTGATCGACGGCCGTCGGCGACGACGCACGGCCGCGAGCCCCGGAGGTCTGGGTTCACCGGCACATCATCTGGATCGAGATGCCGCACGCGGGCCTGGCGGGCTGGGAGAGCGGGCGAGAGCCGCCCGACGACACAGCGCACCCCCCTGCGCACGCCATTTTGAGGACCGAGTGAGCATTCTGCTGGACCAGCACCCCGACCTGAACGACTCCGGAGACGAGATCACCACTTCCGCCGCCATGACGGACACCGACGCCGCCGCGACCGACACCGTGACCGCCGACGCCGCCCCCGACACCTCCGCCACGCCGGAGGTCACCCCCTCCCGTGAGGCCGTCGAGTTCGAGCCCGCCGCGGTCACGGCCGACGAGCCCGGCGACGACACCCCCGCCGGCCCGACCTTCGCCGACCTGGGCCTCGCGCCCCGGCTGCTCGAGACCCTGGACAAGCTGGGCTACGCCGCGCCGAGCCCGATCCAGGCCGCCGCGATCAGCCCGCTGATCGCCGGTCGTGACCTGCTGGGACAGGCCGCCACCGGGACCGGCAAGACCGCCGCGTTCGCGCTGCCGATGCTGCAGCGCCTGGCCGACGGCCGTACCGCCCGCTCCCGCGGCGCCAAGCCGTTCGGCCTGGTGCTCGCCCCGACCCGTGAGCTGGCCATGCAGGTCGGCGACGCGGTCGCCAAGTACGGCGCCGCCCTCGGTGCCTCGGTCGCCTGCGTCTACGGCGGCGCGCCCATCGGCCCGCAGCTGGGCCAGCTCCGCCGTGGCGTCGACATCGTCGTCGCCACCCCCGGCCGCGCGATCGACCTGGTCAACCGGGGCGCGCTCGCCCTGGACGCGATCGAGGTAGCCGTCCTCGACGAGGCCGACGAGATGCTCGACATGGGCTTCGTCGAGGACATCGAGACGATCCTGGGCGCCACGCCGCGGGGCCGTCAGACCGTGCTGTTCTCGGCGACCATGCCGGGCCGCATCCAGAGCCTGGCGCGGACCCACCTGAGCGACCCGGCCGACATCCGGATCAAGAAGGAGGCCACGCCCGAGGGCGAGGCCCCGCGGGTCCGCCAGACCGCGTACCACGTGCCGCGCAGCCACGTCACCGTCGCGCTGGGCCGGGTGCTCGAGATGGAGCAGCCGACCGCGGCGATCGTGTTCTGCCGCACCCGCGCCGACGTCGACGCCGTCACCGAGACCCTCACCGCGCGCGGCCTGCGCGCCGAGGCGCTGCACGGTGGCATGGATCAGGAGCACCGCACCCGGGTCGTCGAGCGCCTGCGCGCCGGCCGCACCGAGCTGCTGGTCGCCACCGACGTCGCGGCCCGTGGTCTGGACATCGACTCGCTGACCCACGTGGTCAACCACGACGTGCCGTCGTCGCCGGAGTCCTACGTGCACCGCATCGGCCGGGTCGGCCGGGCGGGACGCGAGGGCGTCGCGATCACCCTGGTCACCCCGGGTTCGGTGCGTCACCTGCGCAACATCGAGCGCCTCATCGGGACCTCGGTGCCCAGCGCGCCGGTGCCCTCGCCGGAGGACCTGCGCACCGTGCGGCTCGCCCGCACCGCGCTGGCCCTGCGCGAGCAGGCCGGTCAGGACGCCGACACCCCGCCGCAGGACGGTGTCGAGCAGCTCGTCGTCGAGCTGGCCCGCGACCACGACCTCGCCTCGATCGCCGCCGCGGCGATCCGGATCGCCCGTGCCGACAACTCGGTGCCGGACGACGAGATCGAGATCCCGCAGGTCCGCTCGCGTGGTGGCCGTGACAGCGGCCCCGGCGACCGTGGCCCGCGCCGCGACCGCGACGGCCGTCCGGGCGGTGCCCGCGGCCAGGGCGCCCGTCCCCCGAAGGCCGGGGCGACCCGCCTGTTCGTCTCGGCGGGTCGTGCCTCCGGTGTGCGCCCGCAGGACATCGTGGGCGCGCTGGCGAACGAGTCCCGGCTGTCCGGCCGCGACATCGGCGCCATCCAGATCCACGAGCGTCACTCGCTGGTCGAGGTGCCCGAGCACGCGGCAGACGACGTGCTGCGCTCGCTGCGCGGTGCGACGACGCTGAAGGGCCGCAAGGCCAACGTGCGTCGGGATCGGGACAACGCCGGCGCCCACTAGGCCCGGGATGCACGAGAGGGGCCCCGCGCGATCCGCGCGGGGCCCCTCTCGTCGTCCGGGGGTCGGTCAGCGCACCTCGACCCGGTCGCCCTGGCGCAGCTTCCCGAAGAACACCGTGGCGTCCTGGTTGCGCATCTTGACGCATCCCGCGGACCCGGAGTCGCGGTCGCCCTGGTGGAAGGCGACACCACCCGGGGCGAAGAACACCGACCACGGCATCGGGGCGCCGTCGAACTCGGCGGAGTAGTGCTCGCGGTCCTTGTCGTAGACGGCGAAGTCACCGGTGGGGGTCTCCGTGCCGTGGCCCCCGGTGGCGACGTCGACGGGACCGTAGGTGATCGAGCCGCCGTTCATCAGCCACGCCTGCTGGGACTCGAGGTCCACGCAGGCCCTCGCCGACGCCGAGCACGGGGTGCCGGCGACCCCCGGGTCGGCATCGGCCGCGAGGGCGGTGCCCGCGGCACCCAGCCCGACGACCAGCCCGGCGGTCACGACGGCCAGGGCGCGTCGGCGGCGCACCCGGCGAGTGCTACGGGGAGTGGGCTCGTTCGTGTGCGCCATGAGTGTTGCTCGGGTCCTCTCGGGTGAACGATGGTGCTGCCGGACGGTTCAACGATCACCCCTGGCGACGGATACGCCCGGACGGGTCATCGGTTGCGACGGGAAACAGGCCTGCCCCGGCGATCTGCGGGAGGATCGGCCCCGTCCCGACATCGGAGCCCGGCCGAGGAGCGCGTATGACCACCACCCCGTCCCGCAAGCCCCGCAGTCATCAGGTCACCGACGGCATCGGCGCCACCGCCGCGCGCAGCATGCTGCGCGCGGTCGGCATGCGTGACGACGACTTCGCCAAGCCCCAGATCGGCATCGCCTCGTCCTGGAACGAGATCACCCCGTGCAACCTGTCGTTGCAACGGCTCGCGACGGCGGCGAAGGAGGGCGTGCACACCGCGGGCGGCTACCCGCTGGAGTTCGGGACGATCTCGGTGTCCGACGCCATCTCGATGGGGCACCGGGGCATGCACTACTCCCTGGTCAGCCGCGAGATCATCGCCGACTCGGTGGAGACGGTCGTGGAGGCCGAGCGGCTCGACGGGACGGTGCTCCTGGCCGGCTGCGACAAGTCGCTGCCCGGGATGCTGATGGCCGCGGCCCGGCTCGACCTCGCCGGGGTGTTCGTCTACGCCGGGTCGATCATGCCGGGCCGGGTCGGCGACCGGGAGGTCAACATCGGCGACGCGTTCGAGGGCATCGGGGCCTGCGCGCGCGGGCTGATCACCCCCGACGAGCTGGACACCCTGGAACGGGCGATGTGCCCGGGGGAGGGCGCCTGCGGCGGCTTCTACACCGCCAACACGATGGCGGCGGCGGCCGAGGCGCTCGGGATGGCGCTGCCCGGGTCGGCCAGCCCGCCCGCGGTGGACCGGCGTCGCGACGGCGTGGCGCGTGCCTCCGGTGAGGCCGCGGTCGGCATGATCGCCCGTGGCCTGACGGCCCGGTCGGTGCTGACCCGGGAGGCCTTCGAGAACGCGATCGCTGTCGTGATGGCCTTCGGTGGGTCCACCAACGCGGTGCTGCACCTGCTCGCCATCGCCCGTGAGGCCGAGGTGTCGCTGACCCTCGACGACTTCAACACCGTCGGCGACCGGATCCCGCACCTGGCCGACGTCAAGCCGTTCGGGCGGCACCTCATGTACGCCGTCGACCAGGTCGGGGGCGTACCGGTGGTGATGAGGGCGCTGCTCGACGCGGGCCTGATCCACGGCGACGCCCGCACCGTCACCGGCCGCACGGTCGCGGAGAACCTCGCCGAGCTCGACCCGCCGGGCCTCGACGGCTCGGTCATCCACGACCTCGCCGACCCGATCCACCCCACCGGCGGCCTCACGATCCTGCGCGGCTCGCTCGCGCCCGACGGCGCCGTCGTCAAGTCCGCCGGGTTCGACGCCGCCACCTTCACCGGCACCGCCCGCGTCTTCGACGGCGAGCAGGGCGCGCTCGACGCCGTCGACGCCGGTGAGATCGGCCCCGGCACGATCGTCCTGATCCGCTACGAGGGCCCGCGTGGCGGGCCCGGGATGCGGGAGATGCTCGCCGTCACCGGGCGGATCAAGGGCGCGGGCCTCGGCAAGGACGTCCTGCTGGTCACCGACGGCCGCTTCTCCGGTGCGACGACCGGGCTGTGCGTCGGGCACGTCGCACCCGAGGCCGCCGACGGCGGACCGATCGCGCTCGTCCGCGACGGCGACACGATCACCCTGGACATGAAGGCCCGCACGATCGACATCGGCGTCGAGCCCGCCGAGCTGGAGCGGAGGCGCGCGGAGTGGACGTGCCCGGAGCCGACGAACCGGCGCGGGGTGCTGGGCAAGTACGCGAAGCTCGTGTCGTCCGCGGCCGACGGGGCTGTCTGCGGCTGACCCGCGTGGCCGGTGCGCCCGACGGACGGGCGTGCCGGCCGCGACGCACCCGACACCGCCCCGACACAGAGTCGCAACATCGGTCCCGCAGGCTGGTGGTGATGAGCACCGATCCCGGGACGACCGACGGCCTCTACCGGGTGCGGGTGCGGCTGCCCGACGAACCCGGTGCCCTGGCCGGGCTGACGGCGGCGCTGGCGCAGGTGCGCTGCAACATCCTCGCCCTGTCGGTGCACGGTCAGGACGCGCACTCGGTCGTCGACGAGCTGCTGGTGTCCGGGCCGTGCAGCGTCGGCGAGCTGTCGGTGGCGGTCTGCGGGGCGGCCCCCGACGGTGGGGTCCTGGTCATGACCGCCGACCCGCACGACCTGGTCGACCCGCCCACCCGCGCACTGGACATCGTCGCCGCCGGCCGGAGTCCCGCCGACGGGGTCGCCGCGCTGCTCGGCGCGTCGGGTGTCCGGACGCCGGGCCCGGACGAGCCGGGTGCGCGCGACGAGCACGACCTGGAGCTGACCGCGCCCGACGGCACCCGGCTGGTCGCCCGGCGGGCGGCGCCGTTCACCGTCACCGAGGTGGCCCGGGCCCAGGCGTTCCTGCGCGCGGTCGCGACACGCCCGGAGTCCGACCCGCGCGGCTGGGCCGGGGCGTAGCGCACTCGGCGCACCGCAGGCGCCGGTCGGCGTAGCACGGAGGTCACGGCGCCGCCACCGCTGGCATCCTTCCGGCAGGACGATCGAGAACGGGCAGTACCCACACGGCCTCCGGCGGGCGTCCTCACCATCGCGAAACCGCCGCGACCCGTGGCGGCAACGATGGACGGTGATCGTTGCGTCATGGAGGCCGGTATGGGTGAGCTGTCGTCCCCGCGGGATCGGGACCGGGTGGGTGTGGTCGTGCCGTACGACTTCGCCCTCGACCGTGAGATGTGGCGGTGGGTCCCCGAGCCGGTCACCCTGAACGTGACCCGCACGCCGTTCGTCGCGACCCCTGCCGACGCCGCGCAGGCCCGGCTGATCTCGGACCCGGCCATGGTCCGGCAGGCCGCCCGCGACGTGCTGACACCGGGCCCCGCCGTGGTCGCGTACTCGTGCACCTCGGGCAGCTTCGTGGGTGGCGTGGCGGGGGAGGCCGCGCTGCGCGACGCGGTGCTGGCCGCGGGCGCGCCGGCGGCGGTCACGACGGCGGGGTCGCTGGTCGCGGCGTGCGCCGAGCTGGGGGTCACCCGGCTCGCCGTCGCCACCCCCTACGTCGACGACCTCACCGGGCTGCTCGCCGACTTCCTCGCCGGGTCCGGGGTCGACACCGTCGCCCGGCACGGCCTGGGCCTGCTCGGCCACATCTGGACGACGACCCCGGAGCAGGTCGCCGCGGCCGTGCGCGCCGCGGACCACCCCGACGCGCAGGCGGTCTTCGTGTCCTGCACCAACCTGCCCACCTACGACGCGATCGCCGTGCTGGAGCGCGAGCTCGGCAAGCCGGTGCTCACCGCGAACCAGGTGACGATGTGGGCTGCGCTGCGGGCGGCCGGGCACTCCGCCGTCGGCCCCGGGCAGACCCTCGTCGACGGCCCGTCCGTCCCGCCGGTGCTGCGGGTGGTGGACACCGCTGCCCCCGGCAGGACGGAACCCGGCCCGGCGGACCTCGACCCGGCGGTCCTCGACCCGGCGGTCCTCGCCACCGCGGCCGAGCCGGGACCGGCGCCGCTGCTCAAGGTCCGCGTCGGGCTGCCCGACGAGTCCGGTGCGCTGGCCCGGCTGACCGCGGCCGTCGCCGAGGTCGGCGGCAACATCCTGTCGCTGTCGGTGCACGGCCGCGACGCGGGCACCGTCGTCGACGAGATGCTCGTCGGCGGCGGGGTGACCGCGGACCGGCTGTCGCGGGTGATCCGGCGACGGCTGCGCGGGTCCGGCCCGGACACCGTGCAGGTCACCCCGGCCGACCCGCACGAGCTGGTCGACGGACCCACCCGGGCGCTCGACCTCGTGGCCGCCGCCCGCGGCCGCGACGGGCTGTTCGACGGCCTCGCCGCGCTCCTGCACGCCGACGAGGTCGGCACCGGCCCGGTCGCGGCCGGGACGCACGTCCTGGAGCTCACCGCCCCGGCAGGCCCGCCGGTGCTGGCCGCCCGGGACTGGGCGCCGTTCACCGTCACCGAGCGGGCCCGCGGCGAGGCGTTCCTGCGCGCGGGCGCGGCGACCCCGCCACCCCGGTCGACGGTGCTGCTGCCCGGCGGGGCCGAGCTCGCCGCGGAACCCGCGTCGGGGGAGGAGACCGCCGAGCTCGACGTGCTGCTGCGGACCTGCCTGGCCGGGGCACCGGCCGTGGACTGGACGGCCGCCGACCTCGTGGGGCTGCTGGCGCCCGTCGCCGGACCGGCACTGCTGCTGCGCACTGCCGCCGGCGACCTGGTCGGGGTAGCCGCCCTGCTCGGCACCGACACCGGCGTGCCCGAGCCCGTCGTGGTGCTCCACCCGTGTCTGCGCGGGGCGGGCGTCGGCCGGTGGCTGCGCGGTCGGCTGGGCTCCGGGGTCGCCGCCTAACCTGCGGGGGTGCCCGACCACGCCCCGCATGACCACGCCCCGCATGACCACGCCCCGCACGACCCCGCCCTGGCCGACCGCGGTGGGCCCCGCGCCGACCCCGGTGAGCCGGGCCCCGGCGGGCTCCCCGACGACTGGGAGGCCTGGCGCGGCCGGGTCGACCTCGACGACTACGACCGCAGGTGGGCGGCGATGGCCGCCGCCGGGGAGAACCCGCACGGCGAGGCCGACCTGGTCTGCGCGCTGCGCGGGGACGGCCCCGTCCTCGACGGCGGCTGCGGCACCGGCCGCGTCGCGATCGAGCTGGACCGGCGCGGCGTCGCGGTCGTCGGCGTCGACCCGGACCCGGACATGATCGCCGCGGCGCGGGCCAAGGCGCCTGCGCTGCGCTGGGTCACCACCGGCCTGGAGACCCTGGACCTGCCCGAGCGGTTCGGGCTGGTCGTGCTGGCGGGCAACGTGATCCCCTACGCCGAGGACCGCGCGGGGGTGGTCGCGGGCTGTGCCCGGCACCTGCGTCCGGGCGGCCTGCTGCTGGCGGGGTTCGCCGCACAGCCGGGCTGGCCCACCCCCGACGACCACGACGCCTGGTGCGCCTCCGCCGGGCTCGAACCGGTCGCGCGGTGGTCCACCTGGGACCGTGCGCCCTGGTCCGGCGGCGACTACGTGGTCGCCCTGCACCGCCGCGCCTGACCCGGGCGGCTCAGGGCCGGTCGGGCACCCGGCAGAGGACCTCGCCGTGCGGGATGACGATCCACCCGTCGGGGTGCGCCGCCCACTCCCGCCACGCCGCGGAGATCCCGTCCAGCTCGGACTCCCCGGCCAGCCCGCGCTCGACGGCCATCCGGCCGACGCCGGTGTGGATGCGGTCGGCCCACATCCCGCCCCAGGCGGCGCGGGCCTCCGGGGTCGCGTGGCACCAGACCGACGCCGACGGCGTCACCTCGGAGAATCCGGCCGCGTGCGCCCAGCCGAGCAGCCGTCGTCCGGCGTCGGGCTCGGCGTCGTTGCCGCGGGCGACGGCCCGGTACAGCTCCAGCCAGCGGTCCAGCCGCGGATCGTGCGGCCACCAGTGGAACCCGGCGTAGTCGGCGTCGCGGGCGGCGACCAGGCCGCCCGGCCGGGCGACCCGGCCCATCTCACGCAGCACCGCGACCGGGTCGGACACGTGCTGGAGCACCTGGTGGGCGTGCACGACGTCCCAGGTGCCGTCCGGGTCGGACAGGGCGTAGCCGTCGTCGACGGCGAACTCCACCTTCAGGCCGCGGGCGGCGGCACCGGCGCGGGCCTGCTCCAGCGGTCCGGGCACCACCTCGACGCCGCGGATCCGGCCGGGCGCGACCCGCTCGGCCAGGTCCGCGGTGATGCTGCCGGGGCCGCAGCCGACGTCGAGGAGGCTGGTGCCGGGCGTGAGCCGGTCCAGCAGGTAGGCGCACGAGTTCTCCGCGGTGCGGGCCGCGTGCGACCGGACGACGACGCCCGGATGGCCGTGGGTGTAGGTGTCGCGGGGCACGGGGTCAGCCTGGCACGGCGCTCAGCCGGGCACCCGGCGGATCCGGATCGGGCCCTTCGCCGTCGACGGGTCCACGACCCGGCCGGACTGCACGATCTCGACCCGCCCGGCGTCGACGAGCCGGCGCGCGGCCATCCGCGCCGGCTCCATGAGGTCGCGCCAGCCGTCGGGGTCGACGGCGCGGGCCGCCTCGGACGGGCAGATCGTCGCCCCGCCCCGACGCCGGTCGAGGAGCCCGGTGATCGTCGACTCCAGCTCGGTGTCGACCGGGCGGACCTTGCGCCTGCGGCAGCCCTGGGAGCAGTAGCGCACCTGCTCCCAGTCGTCGGCCCACTTCCTCCGCCACTCGATCCGCCGCCCGCAGACCACGCAGCTCTTCTCCTCCACGACCGCCATGGTCGTCCGGCCCGCAGCGCTCCGCTCGCCGAGAATTATCAGGTGCCTTATTCTTGGGGCGTGGCGCGGGTGGGGAAGCGGGTACGGCAGTGGCTGGTCTTCGTGCACGTCGCGGTGTCGGTGGGGTGGATGGGCGCGGGCGCGGCGAACGTCGTGCTCGCCGGCGTCGCGCTGGGCGCGGACCCGGCCACGGCGGCCGCCGCGTATGGGTTCGTCGACGTCGTCGACCGGTGGCTGGTCATCCCGCTGGCGTTCGCGGCGCTGGTCAGCGGGGTGGTCGTCGCGCTCGTGAGCCCGTGGGGCCTGACCCGGTACTGGTGGGTGCTGGTCAAGCTGGTGCTGACCGTCGCGGTGATCGTGTGGAGCACCCTGGCGGTGGGGGTGTGGGTGGAGCAGAGCGTGGTGGCGTTCGCGGCGGGGGACTCCACGAGCCCGGTCGGTCGGGCGCTCGTCACCGGCGCGGCGCTGAACATCGCCGCGTTCCTGTTCATGACCTGGGCCTCGGTCGCGACGCCGTGGGGCCGCACTCCGTGGGCACCGGCGCGGCGCCGCGCCGGACGGGCCGCCGCGGCCCGGACCCCGGCCTGAGCAGCGCGCCCCCGGACCGTGGCACCGCCGGGCCGGGGGTCAGCTGCGGGCGAGCACGGCCGCGTCGAGCGCCTCGCGCATGGCGGCCTCCGGACCGGGACGCCCGGTCATGAGCTCGACCTGCGCGACCGCCTGCTGCAGCAGCATCTCCAGGCCGGACACGATCCGCGCCCCGGCCGCCGCCGCGCCGCCCGCGACCACGGTCGGCCACGGCGCGTAGACGGCGTCGAGCAGCACGGTCCCCGGCCGCCAGCGCGCACCGGCCAGTGCGTCGGCAGCCCCCGCCGGGAGGGTGGAGACGACCGCGTCGGCGCCCTCGAGCAGCCGCGCCGCGGCGGGCGGGTCGGTGAGCACCGCGTGCACCGTCACCTCGGTGCCGAGCCGCTCGGCCGTTTCGCGCAGCGCAGAGGTCCGCCCCGCGTCGCGGACCAGGACGTCGACGGCGTCGACCTCCATGTCGTGCAGCGCGGCGACGGCGGCCTGCGCGGTCCCGCCCGCCCCGAGCACCACGGCGCGCCCGCCCCCCGCGCCCGCGGCGCGCAGCGAGCGCGCGATGCCGGTGACGTCGGTGTTGTGCGCGGTCGCACCGGTGCCCTCGAACACCAGGGTGTTGCCGGCGCCGATCGCGGCCGCCCCCGGCGCGACGTGGTCGGCGACGTCGAGCAGCACCCGCTTGAGCGGCATCGTCAGCGACAGCCCCGCCCACTCCGGGCCGAGCCCGGCGACGAACCCGGCCAGGCCCGCCTCGTCGACCTCGTGCCGGTCGTAGTACCAGCCGGTCAGCCCGAGCGCGGTGTAGGCGGCGTTGTGCAGCGCGGGCGAGAGCGAGTGGGCGATCGGGGAACCGAGGACGGCGGCGCGGCGGACGGGGGACGTGCTCATCCGAGCAGTATCCCGTGGCGGCTCAGACCGCCCGCGACGGCTCCCGCTGCGCGGCCCGCACGGTGCGCCGGGCCCGCGCCCAGCTCCACCAGCCGTGCACGACCAGCCCGGCGAACACGACGTAGACCGCGGCGGAGAACCACAGCCCCGAGGCCAGCTGCAGCGGCACGCCGACGGCGTCGACCAGCAGCCAGATCACCCAGAACTCGATGAACCGCAGGCCCTGGGCGAGGAACGCGACCGCGGTGCCGACGAAGATCGCGGCGTCCGGCCAGGGCGCCCAGCTGGCGTCGAGCGCCTCGAGGATCAGTGCCATCACGACGGTGCCGCCGACGAGCAGCCCGACCAGCCCGAGCCGCTGCGCGGTGCTCGCCTGGCGCACCGCGATGCCGTAGACCGGGTCGCGCCTGCGCAGCCACGCGACGAGCCCGAACACCGAGATGGCCAGCACGATGACCTGCCGGAACGCCAGCCCGCCCAGGTGCGCCGAGGCGTAGACGGTGAACAGCAGCACGCAGGCCGCCATCTGCACCGGCCAGGTCGCGAGGCTGCGCCGGCGCGCCAGGAACACCACGGCGATGGCGCCGATCTGCCCGACGAGCTCGGCCCACGACACGAACTGCCCGAACGCGGTCAGCCCGTGGTGCAGCAGGAGGTCCACGACGGTCCCCTTCCCGGACGCGGCGGGCGCGTCCCGTGTCAGCAGACAACGACGGGGCCGGCCCCGCCCATCCCCACCCGGTCCGGTGTGAGCGGACCCACACCGGCCTCGGACCGGGTGGACGCCGAGCCGGTCGCGGCGCACCCGGGTGACCGCACGGCCGTCGACCGGCACCAGGACGGCGTCGTGCGGGTCGACTCCGCACCGCACCGGCTTCCGCGTCCGACCCCGTGGCGACGACGGTCCGCCACCGGGTGGGAGGCTGCACCGTGTGGGTGGTTCGGAGCGCACGGTCCTGGTCCTGGGTGGTCGCAGCGAGATCGGGCTGGAGGTCGCCGAACGGCTCGCCGCCGGGGACACCGACACGGTCGTGCTGGCCGCGCGCCGCCCCGGGGCGCTGACCGCGGAGGCCGCCCGGGTCCGGGCCGCGGGCGCCGCGGTGGACACCGTCGCCTTCGACGCCGACGACCTCGCCGGCCACCGCCCGCTGCTCGACGACGTGACGGCGCGCCACGGCCGGATCGACGTCGCCGTCGTCGCGTTCGGGATCCTCGGCGACCAGGCCCGCGCCGAGACCGACGCCGCGCACGCCGCCGCGATCGTGCACACCGACTACCTCGCCCAGGTGCACCTGCTCACCGAGCTGGCCCAGGTGCTGCGCGCGCAGGGGAGCGGGACGCTGGTCGTCTACTCCTCGGTGGCCGGCGTGCGGGTGCGGCGCGCCAACTACGTCTACGGCAGTGCCAAGGCCGGGCTCGACGGGTTCGCCTCCGGCCTGGCCGACGCGCTGCACGGGACCGGGGTGCGGCTGGTGCTGATCCGCCCGGGGTTCGTCGTCGGCCGGATGACCGAGGGGATGAGCCCGGCGCCGCTGTCGTCGACGCCCGCGCAGGTCGCCGACGCGACGGTGCGTGCTGTCCGGCGCGGGCGGGGCAACGCCGACGTCTGGGTGCCCGGCACCCTGCGGCTGCTGTTCCTCGGGCTGCGGCTGCTGCCCCGTGCCGTCTGGCGTCGGATGCCCCGTTAGTGACACGGTCTACAGGCGAACGGTGTCCCGCGATCTGCGTGTGGCACTTCCCCTGGAGTGACCGGGCTCATATCGTCGCGTGCGCATCCTGTTGGACGACGACGTCTGAGGTGAACCACCGTGGGACACACCCGTGGAGCAATCGTCCGGAGCGCTCCGGGCAAGTACGAGGTCGTCGACCTCGAACTCGACGAGCCGCGCCCCGGCGAGATCGAGGTCAAGATGGTCGCGTCGGGGCTGTGCCACTCCGACGACCACATCGCCACCGGGGACATCCCGGTCGGCACCTACCCGTTCGCCGGCGGCCACGAGGGCTCCGGCATCGTCACCCGCGCCGGGGCCAACAAGAAGGGCCTCAAGGAGGGCGACCACGTCGTCTTCTCGTTCCTGCCCTCCTGCGGGCACTGCCGCTGGTGCGCCAGCGGCATGCAGAACCTCTGCGACCTCGGCGCGGGCCTGCTCGCCGGCACCCGCTGGGAGGAGCCCACCACCCGCCTGCGGCTCGCCGACGACGGCACCCCGGTCGGCCAGATGTGCGGCATCTCGACCTTCTGCGAGACCACCCTGGTCTCCGAGGACTCCTGCGTGAAGGTCCCCGACGACATCCCGCTCGAGGTCGCCTGCCTCGTCGGCTGCGGCGTCGGCACCGGCTGGGGCTCCGCGGTCAACGCCGGCGGCGTGCAACCGGGCCACACCACGATCGTCATGGGCATCGGCGGCATCGGGATCAACGCGGTCCAGGGTGCCTCGCACGCGGGCGCGGCGAACATCATCGCCGTCGACCCGGTCGCGCTGAAGCGCGAGAAGGCCCAGGAGCTCGGCGCCACGCACGCGGTGGAGACGATGGAGGAGGCCACCGAGATCGCGAAGCAGTTCACCAACGGTCAGGGCGCCGACCAGACCATCGTGACCGTCGGCGTCGTGAAGCCCGACCACGTCGGGCAGGCGATGGCCTCGATCCGCAAGGCGGGCACCGTCGTCGTCACCGCGCTCGGTGACATCAACTCCACCGAGCCGCTGCCGGTGTCGCTGGCCGACGTCACCCTGTTCCAGAAGCGCATCCAGGGCGCGATGTTCGGCATGTCCAACCCGAACTGGGACATCCTGCGCCAGCTGGAGCTCTACCGCGCCGGCGCGCTGAAGCTCGACGAGCTGGTCACCACCACCTACACGCTGGACCAGGTCGCGACGGCCTACGAGGACATGCACGCGGGCAAGAACATCCGGGGCATCATCCGCTACTGAGCACTGGCAGGCTCCGGGGCATGGTCTACGTACTCGACGGACACAACGACCTGCCCTGGGCGCTGCGCGAGCTCTCCGGCGGCGACCCGGCGCGCGAGCCGGACGTCGCCGCCGGGGACCCGCGACTGCACACCGACCTCCCGCGGCTGCGGGCCGGCGGGGTCGGCGCCCAGTTCTGGTCGGTCTACGTACCCGGCGAGCTGGGCCACGACGAGGCGGTCACCGCGGTGCTCGACCAGGTGGACCGGGTGCGACGGCTGCTCGCCGCCCACCCGGACGCCCTGGCGTTCGCCGACACCGCCGACGACGTCGACGCCGTCGTCGGCTCCGGGCGGGTCGCCTCCCTGATGGGGGCGGAGGGCGGGCACTGCATCGCCGACTCCCTCGCCGTGCTGCGGGTCCTGCGCGGGCTCGGGGTCCGCTACCTGACCCTGACCCACAACCTGAACAACAACTGGGCCGACTCGGCCACCGACACGCCCCGCCACGACGGGCTGTCGGAGTTCGGCCGAGGGGTCGTCGCCGAGATGAACCGGATCGGCATGATCGTCGACCTCTCGCACGTCGCACCGGCGACGATGCACCACGCCCTCGCCGTCACCACCCGGCCGGTGCTGTTCACCCACTCCGGCGCCCGCGCCGTCACCGACCACCCGCGCAACGTCCCCGCCGACGTGCTGGAGGCCCTGCCCGGCAACGGCGGCGTGGTCATGGCGACGTTCGTGCCGCGCTTCGTCTCCGCCGCCGTGACCGAGTGGGACCAGCGGCTGGGGGAGGCGATGGCTGCCGTCCGCGCCGACCACCGCGACCTCGCCGCCCGCAACCGGTTCGTCGAGGCCTGGGACGGGCCCGTGCAGCCGCGCGCCACCCTCGCCGACGTCGTGGCGCACGTCGAGCACCTGCGCGAGGCCGCGGGCATCGACCACGTCGGCATCGGCGGGGACTACGACGGCACCACCGACCTGCCCGACGAGCTCTCCGACGTCTCCACCTACCCGCGGCTGCTCGACGCGCTCGCCGACCGAGGCTGGAGTGCGGAGGACCTGGCGAAGCTGGCCCACCGCAACGCGCTGCGGGTGCTGCGCGACGCCGACGCCTGAGCGCCCCGGCGCGAGGTCACGGCGTCCCGGTGGGGCGTGGGCCGGCCAGCGCCGTCGCCGCCGCCGCCGCGATCCGCAGCGAGCCGACCGCCGTCGGGTGGAACGGGTCGGGGGTGGCGAGCCCCATGATGTCCGGCGGCATCCGGTCCCGGTCCGGGTCGCACAGCGGCGCCAGGGCCGGCGCGGCGGTGCCGAACCCGAAGCGGGCGGCGCCGTCGGCCAGCACGTCGTTGAGCCGGCGGTTCCGCTCGGCGAGCAGGTCGAGCTTGGCCTGGTCCAGACCCGGGGTGCCGGCCGGGCCGCGCATGTCCGCGCAGGTCGGGTCGAACCGGGCCGGGAACGGGTCGTAGGACAGGGTGACCACCACCCGGGGGCGCCCCGGCAGCGTGTCGAGGTCGGTGAACAGGGCGCCTACGTCGCGGGCGAACCCGGCGAGGCGGGACTCGAACTCGCCGTCGGAGAGCCGGTCGTCGCAGGTGGCGAGGCCGTAGCAGTACAGCAGGAAGTCCGACCAGGCCAGGTCGTTCGGGCCGACGGCGACGACCACCCACTGCAGGTTCCGGACCTGCTTGAGCCGCCCGACCTGCGGGTCGACGGTGACGCCCTCGCGCAGCTGCGGCCCGCGCAGCCCGGTCGCGACGCCCGCTCCGGCGCAGGCCAGGTTCAGGACGTCCTCGCCGCGCAGCCGGGCCAGCTCGGCGGCGGTGGAGTCGGTGCTGCGCCCGCAGGCGCGGTCCTCGGAGGTGACGGTGCCGTCGTCGTGGCGCAGCGGCGGGCCGCCGATCCGGGCCGCGCGGGAGTCCCCGATCACCGCGCCCGCGACCCCGGTGACCGCGGGCCCGACCGGCGACGGGGTGACCGTCGCCGCCCCGACCAGGTCGGTCAGCGAGGTGACCCTCCCCAGACCGGTGAGGGTGCCGTGCAGCGCGGCGACCCCGGCGCCCGCCCACAGCAGCACCGACGCGGTCACCGCGACGACGGTCATCCTCCCGATCGGCCCCGCCAGGTCGTCCCAGTGCACCGGCCGGTACCGGCCGGTGCGGGTCCGGCGCAGCGCCAGCAGCAGCCGTGCGGTCGCCATCAGCCCGCTGCCCAGCAGCGCGACCAGCACGATGCCCGCGGCGCCCCACAGGTACCAGGTCACGAACCCCTCACCGAGGTCGCGGACCGCATCGCCCGCGCCGTCGACGGTGTGCAGGCCCAGCACCGGGCCGTTGTCGGCGGGCCGCTTCAACGGCCCGATCGACAGCCGCGGACGGATCGGGCCCCACACCTGCACGGCCGTGAGGTCGAACTCGGCGTTGCCGAGCTGGGCGATCTGCGCGGGCCCCGACAGCGTCAGGGGCGGCACCCGGGCGCCCACGCCGACGTCCTGGCCGAACACCTCGACGTGGTTCTCCGGCGTCAGCAGGATCACCAGCGGGACGCCGACGACGGCGATCAGCCCGAGCAGCGCCAGTGTGGGCAGCGACCGGGCCTCGCGCAGCAGCGCGCGGGGCCACGACCGGGAGGTGGGACGGGCGGCCACCGTCAGTGTGCGGGGCGGGACACGAGGTGGAGGGGCACGGCCCCATGGTGGCCCGGGGGACGGGCCGGAGTCACGGACGTCGTGGGGTGGCGTCGGACTCCCCGGCGGAGGCTCCCGGTGGGTGGCACCCCGGCGCGCGGCCGCGCTGTGTCAGGCTCCCGGGGTCCCCGGCGTCCGGATCCCCCGCAGCCGCGGGGCGAGCCGCGCCGCCGGGACGGCGTCGGCACCCTCCCGTTCGACGTCGTCCGCGAGGGCGTCCGCGTGCCCGACCAGCCCGTCGAGGTCCAGCCCGGCCGGGACGGTGATGCCGAGCACGCGCCACAGCCGGACGCCCTCCGCGCCGCGGCGCAGCAGCGCGACGGCGCCGCGGGCGTTGCCGCGCTGGGCGTGGGTCAGCCCGACCGCGAGCTGCGCCAGCGCCCGCCACAGGTCGCGGGTGTCGTCGCCCGCGTCCTTCCAGGCACCCTCGAGGATCTCGTGGGCGTTGAAGGGCAGGCCCGAGTCGAGCAGGCGCTGCGCCTCGGTGACGGCGTCGGCGGGGGAGAGCGCCAGGTCCTCGGGCACCCGCCCGACGCCGGGCGCGCCGTGCGGGAGCGGACGCCCGGCGGCGTCGCGGGGGCGGGCGTTGCGGGCACGGCCCCGGTCGTCGCGGTCGCGGGAACGGGTCATGGCTGCGAGGGTGCCAGCTCTCCGGTTAGCGTGCGTCATGATCACCGAACTGTTCGACGTCCGCGGCAGGGTGGCCGTGGTCACCGGCGGCACCAGCGGCATCGGCCGCATGATCGCGGGCGGTCTCGCCGAGGCCGGGGCGCGGGTCTACGTCTCCAGCCGCAAGGCCGACGCCTGCGCCGACACCGCCGCGGAGATCGGCGGCACCGGCATCGCCGCGGACCTGTCGTCGGAGGACGAGTGCGTCCGGCTGGCCGCGGAGGTCGGGGAGCGGGAGGAGCGGGTGCACCTGCTCGTCAACAACGCGGGCGCGACCTGGGGTGCGCCGCTGGAGGAGTTCCCGGCGCACGCCTGGGACAAGGTGCTCGACCTCAACCTGAAGGCGCCGTTCTTCCTGACCCGGGCGTTCCTGCCGCTGCTGGAGGCCGCCGCGTCGGCCGAGGACCCGGCCCGGGTGATCAACATCGGCAGCATCGACGGGCTGCGCGTCCCCGAGCTGCCGAACTACAGCTACTCGGCCAGCAAGGCCGGGGTGCACCAGCTGACCCGGGTGCTGGCCCGCGACCTCGCCGGCCGCGGGATCACCGTGAACGCGATCGCGCCGGGGCCGTTCCCGTCGCGGATGATGCGCGCCACACTGGAGGCGGCGGGCGACGAGATCGCCGACTCCACCCCGCTCGGACGCCTGGGGAAGCCGTCGGACGTCGTCGGGGCGACGCTGTTCCTGGCCGGGGCCGCCGGGTCCTACGTGACCGGCGCGGTGCTGCCGGTCGACGGGGGGATCTGGACGACGCGCTGACCCGGCGCAGCACCCCGCCGCTCAGCCGGACTGGAGCGGCCCGAGCTCGGTGGTGAACCGGTCGAGGAACCCCGGCCAGTCCGCCACCGGCCCGGTCGGGCGCACCACGAACTTGGTGAGGCCTCCGTCGGCGTGCCGGCGGACCAGCTCGGCGACGCCGTCCCAGCCGTCGCCGACGATGTCGCGCCAGTCCGCATCCGGGCGTTGGGCCCCGGCCAGCGCGCGGGCGGGGCCGGGGTCCGCGCCGGGCGGGGCGACCCACAGGTTGGTGCCGTAGTGGTCGTCGTCGATCGTGCGGCCGGCGTCGCGGGCGGCGGTCTCGATGATCCCGCGGGCCCGGGCGGTCTCGGCGGGAGTGAGGAAGCTGGCGAGCCAGCCGTCGGCGAGCCGCCCGGCGCGCCGGAGCCCGGCGTCGGCGCGTCCGCCCAGCCACAGGTCGAGCGGGGCGGCCGGGCGGGGGAGGACGGCGGCGTCGTCGAGGGTGAAGAACTCGCCGTGGTGGGTCACGGAGTCCTCGGTGAGCAGCCGTCGCAGCACGACCAGCGACTCCTCGAACACTGCGCCGCGCCGGCCCGGGACGGGGTGCAGCTGCCGGTCGCAGGGCTGGGCGGCCTGCAGCCCGAACACCGGCAGGATCCGCCGGGGCGCGAGCACGGCCAGCGACGCGAGCTCCGAGGCGAGCAGCATCGGGTTGCGCCCGGGCAGCACCGTGACGCCGGTGCCGACCTTCAGGGTGCGGGTGCGCGCCGCGGTCCAGGTGCTGCCCACCATCGGGTCGACCACCGACTTCGACGCGATGTCGGCCAGCCACAGCGAGTCGACCGCGGAGGCGTCGAGGGCGTGGATCAGCTCGTCGAACTCGTCGGCGAAGGTGGGTAGGTGGCGGGCCCCGACGAGGCCGAGACCGATGCGGACCGTGCCGTGCGGGGAGTCGACCACTCACACACCGTAGGTGATCGGTCACTCGTCCGGGAACGTTCAGTCCGACTCGAGCGGCCCCAGCTCGGCGACGAACTCGTCGAGGAACCGGGCCCAGTCCCGCGCCGGAGCGGCGGGGCGCACCACGAACTTGGTCAGCCCGCCCTCGACGTGGCGGCGGATCTGCTCGGCGGCGCCGTCCCAGCCGCGGGCGACCAGCTGCTCCGGGTCGGCGTCGGGCCGCTGCTGGGCGGCCCGGTGCAGCGCGTGGTCGGCGGCGGCGCCGGACCCGTCGCCGGGCAGCACGACGGTGACGTTGGTGCCGTAGTGGTCGTCGTCGATCGCCCGGCCGGCGTCGCGGGCGGCAGCCTCGATGACGGTGCGGGCACGGGCGGACTCGTCGGGCGTGAGGAAGCTGCCCAGCCAGCCGTCGGCGAGCCGGCCGACCCGGCGCAGCCCGACCTCCGCGCGACCGCCCAGCCACAGGTCGAGCGGGCGGGCCGGGCGCGGCGCGACGGTCGCGTCGTCGAGGGTGAAGAACTCGCCGTGGTGGGTCACCGACTCCTCGGACAGCAGCCGTCGCAGCACTACGAGGGACTCCTCGAACACCGCGGCCCGGGTACCGGGGACGGGGAACAGCTGGCGCTCCGACGGCGTCGCCGCGCGGATGCCGAACGCGGGCAGGATCCGCTTCGGCGCCAGCACCGCCAGTGACGCGAGCTCGGCCGCGAGCAGCATCGGGTTGCGGCCGGGCAGGATCGTGACACCGGTGCCGACCTTCAGCGTCCGGGTCCGGGCGGCCGCCCAGGTGGTGCCGACCAGCGCGTCGACGCCGGGGGCGGAGACGAGGTCGGGCAACCACAGCGAGTCGATGCGCGCGCGTTCGAGGGCGTCGACGAACTCGTCGAACTCCGAGCCGGGGTCGGTGGCGCGAAGCCCCACCGAGCCGACGCCGATGCGGACCTTGCCGTGCGGGGACGTCACCACGTCGGTCGACGCTACCCCGCGTCGGGGCTCCGGCGCGGGTCGCGGCCGCTGTTGCCGAGCGCCCGGTGGAACGGCGGCGCATCGGCCGGGACCGGGACCACCGGCCCGAACAGACCCTCCCGGGACGCCTCCTGACCGGGCGCTGACATCGCGGTGGTGAACTCCAGGACGGCGGCGACGGCGTCGTCGTCGGGGGAGAACGGGCGGCCGGTGGCCACGGCGAGGTCCCAGCCGTGCAGGACCAGCTCGTCGAGGGCGATGACCCCGGCGACGTCGGCGGGCAGGTCCAGACCGCCCGCTGCGGTGAAGCCCTCCCAGGCGGCCGGCTCGCGCCACGCCTGCGCCAGCGCGGTGAGCCGGGCCGGGATCGCGGTGCGCCAGTCCGCGACGAGGTGCGCGGCGTCGGCGCTCGGCGCGGTACCCGCGGCCTCGGGGGACTTCTGCGCCGCGACCCGGAACGCCCACGCCAGACCGTGCACGTGATCCAGCAGGGCGGCGACGGTCATGCCGTCGCACGGGGTCGGGTCGTGGAGCTGGTCGTCGCGGACACCCGTGACGACGTCGGCGACGGCGCGGGCGGTCGGGGCGAGATCGAGCACGGTGGCCACCTCGGGTCGGGTCGGTGCCCCACGGTCCGCGGGGCCCTGCCTGCTCCGACCGGCCGCGGCGCGCCGACTCATCGCCCCGTACGTCTTTCGACACCTGGTAGAAGGTGGTGCGGCGGATACGGCAGAGTGGACTCCGACGTCCCGTCCGCCTGGAGGAAGCACCCGTCATGAACGACCCGTCCCTCGTCGCCAAGGCCTTCCGGGTCGTGGCGGTCGCCGAGGCGCTGTCCTGGACCGGCCTGCTGATCGGCATGTTCTTCAAGTGGATCCTGGCCACCACCGAGGTGGGGGTGCAGGTGATGGGCCCGATCCACGGGGCGCTGTTCGTCGCCTACGTGCTGGTCACGCTGTGGACCGCGCGGATGTTCCGCTGGGACCTGCGCACCACCGTGATCGGCCTGCTCGCGAGCATCCCGCCGCTGACGACGATCTGGTTCGAGCGCCACGCCGGGGCCACCGGCCGCCTCGACCCGGCCCGCGGCCGGCCCGTCGCCGGCTGAGTCCTCCCGGATTCCCGTGCCGCTCTTGACGGCTGAGGTAAGCCTAGGCTAACTTCAGCGCGTCGCTTCGTGGTGGGAGCGGCGCGTCAGTTCGGGAAACACGGCCCGGCCGCATCGACCACAGCGGCCGGGCCGTCCCGCGTTCCGGGCGGGTGTCGTGCCCGGCTCGGCGGAACGCGCCGGGGGGTCGGCCGCGACTCTCGATCGCCTCCCGGCTCTCCGGGGGAACCCGCTCCTGCCCACGGCTTGACAGCGTAGGTAAGCCTTGGCTAAGTTTCACGTGTCGCTTCGTGGTGGGAGCGGCGCGTCAGTTCGGGACGAGGGCCCGGTCGCTCGACCACGGCGACCGGGCCCTCATACGTTCCCGGTTCCTCACGCGTCCGGGTGGGCCAGCGCCCGGTACACCGGCCGCAACGCGTCGGTCAGCCGCCCGCCGCCCGCCCGCAGCGACGGCTCGGGCACCTGGTCCAGCACCGCGCCCGGCTCGGTGTCCGGCGGCCGCGGGGGAGCGGACCCCGCCGCGCCGTCCCAGAAGCGGTCCAGCAGGTCCGCCAGCGGGGCCGGCCCGGCCGGTGCGGACGGGTCGTCGCCGCTGTCACGCTCGGCCCGCAACCGCTCCAGCAGCGCGTCCCGGTCGCGTCCGCGCAGTGTGAGCAGGGTGAACGGGTCGGTGTCGCAGCGCTCGGCGAGCACGTAGAACACCGCGGCCAGGTGCTTGCACGGCACCGTGTGGTCGGGGCACGAGCAGTCCTGCGACAGGTCGGCGCCCGCGGCCGGGAACAACGACAGCTCCAGGCCGTCGAGCAGCTCCTCGATCTCCGGGGGCACGGTCCCCGACAGCAGGGCCGCGGTGTACCAGGCGTCGGCGGCCAGGGCCTGCTCCACGCGCCGCCACTGCGTCTTGTCCCAGACCCGCAGCCCGATCCGGACCCGGTACGGCTGCGGCCGGGTGCCCTGCACCAGCGCGACCACGGCGCCCGCGTCGACGTCGAGGGACACGATCTGCCCCGACCGGGCGTAGCTGCGGCCACGCGAGAGCCGCCCGCCGACGCCGAGCTGCTCCAGCACCGCCAGGAACCGCGCCGACCACCAGGTCCGGGCGACCGCGCCCGCCGCCGCGTGGATCCGGATACCGCCCTCGACGCGGCGCGGCGGCCCACCGGTGAAGTCCTCCTGCGCCCAGAACGGCCGGTCACTCATCGGCGTCCCCCGTCTCCTCGTCGAGGTCGGCCACCGCGTCCGAGCCGAGCGCGAACACCGCACGCAGCTCGGAGGTCGACAGCGACGTCAGCCAGTCCTCCCCGCCGGTCACCACCATGTCCGACAGCGACCGCTTCGCCGTGACCAGATCCTCGATCCGCTCCTCGACCGTCCCCGGGCACACGAACCGGCGCACCTGCACCGCGCGCCGCTGCCCGATCCGGAACGCCCGGTCGGTGGCCTGGTCCTCCACCGCCGGGTTCCACCACCGGTCCAGGTGGATCACGTGGTTCGCCGCGGTGAGCGTGAGCCCGGTGCCGCCCGCGCGCAGCGAGAGCAGGAACAGCGACGGTCCCTCCCCGGACTGGAACCGGGCGACCATTTCGTCGCGCCGCTTCTTCGGGGTGCCGCCGTGCAGGTAGAGCACCTCGGTGTCGAACCGCGCCGACAGGTGCGGACGCAGCATCGCAGCGAACTCCGTGTACTGGGTGAACAGCAGCGCCCGGTCCTCGGCGGCGAGCACCGGCTCCAGGATCTCCTCCAGCCGGGCGACCTTGCCCGAGCGGTGCCGCCCGCCGCTGCGGTGGATCGGGGACCCGTCGTGCAACAGCTGCGCGGGGTGGTTGCAGACCTGCTTGAGCTTGCTCATCGCGGCCAGCACGTTGCCGCGGCGCTCGATGCCGTCGCTGCCCTCGATCTTCTCCATCATGTCGTCGACGACGGTCCGGTACAGCGACGCCTGCTCCCGGGTGAGCCGGTGGTCGGCCACGATCTCGATCTTTTCGGGAAGATCGTCGATCACCGTGGGGTCGGTCTTGACCCGCCGCAGCAGGTAGGGCCGGGTGATCCGGCGCAGGGTGCGGGCCGTCCCGGCGTCGCGGTGGCGCTCGATCGGCACCGCGAACCGCTGCCGGAACACCTCCGGCACCCCGAGGACGCCGGGGTTGAGGAAGTCCATCACCGACCACAGCTCCGCCAGCCGGTTCTCCATCGGGGTGCCGGTCAGCGCGACCCGGTGGCCGGCGTCGAACGACCGCATCGTGCGCGACGCCGCCGCGTGCGCGTTCTTGATCATCTGGGCCTCGTCGAGGACGAGGCGGTGGAACCGCCACGCCCGCAGGTCCTCGGCGTCGCGGGTCGCGGTCGCGTACGTGGTGACGACGAGGTCGGCCTCGCCCAGCCGGGCGTGCAGGGCCTCGCCGCGCGGGCGGGCGGCCCCGTGGTGGGCGTGCACCCGCAGGCCGGGTGCGAACGTCGCGGCCTCCCGCTGCCAGGTGCCGACCATCGACATCGGGCACACGATCAGGGTCGGGGCGCCGGTCGGCCCGCCGGACCGGTCGTGGGCCTCCAGGGCCAGCAGCTGGACGGTCTTGCCCAGCCCCATGTCGTCGGCCAGGCACGCCCCCAGGCCCAGCGACGACAGGAACGCCAGCCACGCCACCCCGCGCTCCTGGTAGGGGCGCAGCGTCGCGGTGAACCCCGGCGGCGCCGGCACCGGCGTCAGCGTCCGCTCGGCGGTGCCCTCGAGCAGCGCCCCGAGGTGCCCGCGGGCGGACACGTCGGTCACCGGGAGCGGGGCGCCCGCGTCGCCACGGGCCGCGGCCAGCACCTCGCCGACGGTGGGTGGCCGGTCCCGGTGGCGGCGCAGGAAGTCCAGTCCCTGGGCCAGCGCCTGGGCGTCGACGGCGACCCAGCGCCCGCGCAGCCGGACCAGCGGCGCCTTCGCCGCCACCAGCGCGGCGATCTCGGACTCGCCCAGCTCCTCGTCGCCGACGGCGAGCGACCAGCGGAACTCCGCCAGCTCGTCACGGCCCAGCCCGCCGCGGGTGATCACCCCCGGCGCCGGGGCCGACGACGCCGACAGCCGCAGCCCCAGCGGGCGGCGCCCGTCCCACCCGCGCGGAAGCGCCACCCCGAACCCGGCCGACAGCAGCGCGGGCGCGTCCCGGGTGAGGAACCGGTGGGCTCCGGTGACGTCGAGCTCGAGCCCGGTCGGGCGGGCCCGGCGCAGTGCGGGCACCAGCCCGGGCAGCACCTGCGCGGCCCGCCCCAGCTCGGCCAGCAGCACGTCCTGCGCGCCGGACACCAGCGCGTCGGCCTCCCCGGCCCACACGCCGGCCGCGTCGAACACCAGGCTCGGGTCCTCGGTGGAGCGCAGCGCGAACTGGAGCTCCCACCGGGTGCCGTCGCCGGTCTGGTCGTCGAGGTCCGGGCCGGGGTCGGCCGGGTCGTGCAGTGTGGAGACCTCGGCGAGCCGGAACAGCGCGGTGGCGGCGCCGGGCTGCTCGCGGCCGACGTCGTCCCACACGGCCAGTGCCTCGCGCAGTACCCGCAGCCCGGCGCCGACCGCGGGCAGGTCCGCCGACGGACCGGTCAAGGCGTGCAGCAGCGCCGCCGGGGCGTCCGTGCGGGCGGGCAGCGGGACGGGCATCGCGGCGCTGCGCCCCAGCCGCTCGCGGACGGCGGCGTCGGTGAACCGGGCGAGCGCGGC
>NZ_JAMXSG010000529.1:0-1326 GCF_024124365.1 Pseudonocardia sp. McavD-2-B | reverse complement strand
GGCGGCCAGCTCGCCGTCGCCGGGCGGGGTCGCCGGGTCCGCGGGCACCACGAACGCGACCAGCCGGGGCCGGTCGTCCGGGCCGCGGACCGCCTGGGCGACGGCGTGGCGGACCGCGGGCAGCCGGTCCAGGGTCGCCTCCAGCTCCCCCAGCTCGATCCGGTGGCCGCGGATCTTCACCTGCCGGTCGGTGCGGCCGAGGAACTCGATGGTGCCGTCCGGGCGCCACCGTCCGAGGTCACCGGTCCGGTAGAGGCGGGTGCCGGTGGTCGGGTGCACGGCGAAGCGGGCCGCGGTCTGGTCGGGGTCGCCGACGTAGCCCTCGGCGAGCCCGTCGCCGCCGATGAACAGCTCCCCGGGCCGGCCCACCGGGCAGGGCCCGCCGTCGTCGGGGTCGAGGACGTGGAAGCTCTGGCCGCCCAGTGCGCGGCCGTAGGGGATGCTCGGCCAGGCCGGGTCGACCGCGTCGACCGGGTAGGAGATCGACCAGATCGACGCCTCGGTGGCGCCGCCCAGACCGATCACCCGTGCCTGCGGGGCGAGCGCGCGCAACCGGTCGGGCAGGGTCACCGGGATCCAGTCGGCGGACAGGAAGACCTGGCGCAGCGAGGCCAGCGCGCGCCGCGTCGCGTCGGGCTCGATCTCGGCGTACTCGACGAGCATCTCCAGCAGTGCGGGCGCGGTGTTCCACACGGTCACGCGGTGGGCCGCCATGAGGTCCAGCCAGTGGCCGGGGTCGCGCTGCCGGTCGGCGTCGGGCAGCACGACCCCGCCGCCGGCGCCGAGCACCGAGAACACGTCGTAGACCGACAGGTCGAAGCTGTACGCCGACAGCGCGAGCACCCGGTCGTCGGCACGCAGCGGGTAGCGGGCCTCGAGGTCGTCGAGGGTGGTGCGGGCGGCGCGGTGGGCGATGCCGACGCCCTTCGGGGTGCCGGTCGACCCGGAGGTGAAGATCGCGTAGGCGAGGTCTCCCGCGTCGGGGCGGCGTGGGGTCGCGGCGTCGCCGTCGAGGACCCCGTCGGCGTCGAGGACGTGGGTGCGCACCCCGTCGGGCCACGCGGTGGTGTCCCCCGGCGCGACGAGTGCGTGCCGCAGGCCGGAGCGGGCGCAGACCGAGGCGATCCGTGCGGCGGGCCACGACGGTTCGACCGGGACGTAGCCCGCGCCGCTCGCGAGGACCCCGAGCAGGGCGGTGACCTGCGCGGTCCCCTTCTCCACGCAGACCGCGACCAGCTCGCCCGGCCCGGCTCCGAGACCGGCGAGCGCGGCGCCGGTGCGGTCCGCGCGGGCGGCGAGCACGTCGGCGGCGACGTCGGCGGCCAC
>NZ_JAMXSG010000528.1:0-1328 GCF_024124365.1 Pseudonocardia sp. McavD-2-B | reverse complement strand
GGGTCCGCGACTCCCGAGAGGACCGGTGTCCCGGCTGCCGGAGCCGACGGGCCCGTCGGCACCGACGTCGCCGAACCCGACGGCGCCGTCGCGGGCACCCCCGCCGGGGTCCCGGGTGCGGTCCTCCCCGCGACCGGGGCGGCCGCGGGCGCCGTCGCCGGAGCCGCGACGACCCCCGCCTCGATCACCGAGTCCGACGTGGAGATCGTCCCGGTCACCGTCGGACGGCCGGACTCCCGCAGCCGCCGTGCGGCCGTCGCCCTGGTCGAGGGGCTCGCCATGCCCACCGGCGGGCTCGGCAGGCTCGGCGAGCTGGGCGTGTGGCTGGCGTCCTGCCAGGGCACCTGTCCCCCGCAGGCGCCCGTGCGCGCCCGGGTGGTGCTGCTCGCCGCCGACCACGGCATCGCCGGGAACGGCGTCTCGGCCTACCCGCCGCAGGTGTCCGCGGTGCGCGCCACCGCCGCCGCGGCCGGACGGCTGCCGGTCACCGTCGCCGCGCGGGCCGCCGGGGCGACCGTGCGGGTCGTCGACGTCGGGCTCGTGTCCGGGGCCGAGGGCGCCGAGCCGGGCTGGCTCGTCGCGCACGGCACCGGCCGGATCGACCGCGAGGACGCCCTGGACGGTGAGCGCGCCACCGCGGCGTCGCTGACCGGGCGGCGGCTGGCCGACGCCGAGATCGACGCCGGCGCGGACCTGCTGATCCCGGCGACGCTCGGCGTCGGCGTGACGACCCCCGCCGCGACGCTCGTCGCGGCCGTGACCGGGGCCGAGCCCGTCGCGGTCGTGGGGCGGGCCTCGGGGATCGACGACCGCGCCTGGATGCGGAAGGCCGTCGCGATCCGTGACGCGCTGCGCCGGGCCCGTCCGCACCTGCGCGACCCGCTGGCGCTGCTGCGCACCGTCGGCGGCACGGACCTGATCGTGCTCGCCGGGTTCCTCGCCCGGGCCGCGGAGCGCAAGGTGCCCGCGGTGCTCGACGGTCTGGCCGTCGGCGCGGCGGCCCTGCTCGCCGACGAGCTGGCCCCCGGCGCGAAGGACTGGTGGGTCGCCGCGCAGCCGTCGACCGAACCGGCCGCGACGCTCGTCCTGGAGCACCTGTCGCTGGTGCCGCTGCTGGACCTGGCGGTGCGCACCGAGGACGGCACCGCCGCGGTGACGGCGCTGCCGCTGCTGGTCGCCGCGGCGCGGCTGCTCGCCGAGACCGGGACCGCGCACGACACCGGCGTCGTCCCGGGTGACGTGACGGCGCCGGCCGGCGCCGGCCGGTGAGCGGACCCCGGCCCGGTCCCCTCGCAGGGCTCGCGCTGGCGGTCAGCTGGCTGACCGTC
>NZ_JAMXSG010000527.1:0-1347 GCF_024124365.1 Pseudonocardia sp. McavD-2-B | reverse complement strand
CCGGCAGCGCGGGGCCGGCGCGACGAGCGCGAGCACGATGCCGGCGACCAGGGCGACGATGACGCCCACGTTCCGGCCGGGCACGCCCTCGGACATGTCGAGGGCCAGGGCCAGCGCGGCGCCGACGAGCGCGACGCCGAGGCGGAGCAGGATCACGCGGGCTCGCCCCCTCCGGCGTCGTCCGGCTCGTCGGCCGGGGTCGGTTCGCCCGGCTCGCCGGCCGTGAGCCGGCGGTACGCCGCGTCGAGCCCCTCGGCGAGCTTGCCGACCATGCTGATGCCGTCCGCGGCGTGGTCGTCGGCGTCGTGCTTGTCGGCCGCGAGGTGCTTGTCGAACGCGACGGCGGCGCTGGTCATCAGGTTGCGCACGTCCGCGGCCGGCGGCTCCGGCAGCTCGCGCGAGTTGTACTCGTTGTCGCGCCCGCCGAACGCGAACACCGTCGCCGGCCGGCGGATCTTGTCGAGCAGGTACTCGGCCTCGTCGAGGAACCGGGCCGACACCGCGGCGCGGCGCGATTTCAAGTGGTCCCGGGCCGCGACGGTCGCCGCGCGGGTCCCGGAGGTGTCCCAGGGGTTCACGATGCCGGCGCCGTCGACGAGCCGGCGGATGGTGCTCGGGCTCGTCTCGAAGTCGCGGGCGAGCTGGGCGCGGCTGCGGCGGTCGTCCGGGTCGCGGACCGCGGCGAGGATGGCGGCCCGGCCGGCGTCGGTGAGTCGCTTCGTCGGCACCGACCGGGCCCCCTCTCCTACTCGATCACCTCTCGGGCGTAGGCGATGACGTTGTCGCTGTAGCCCAGCTCGCCGCCGACGAACTCGCCGCCGCAGCTCACGAGCCGCAGCTCGGGCCCGGAGGTGTCGCCGTAGACGGCCTGGGTGGGAAACGCGCCCTTGTCGACGACGTCGACCCGGTAGACCTCGAACCGTGCGGTCGAGCCGTCCTCCCGGCCGACGAGCACGTCGTCGCCGGCCTCGACGGCGGCCAGCTCGGCGAACACCCCGGGCCTGCCGGCGCCGTTGACGTGGCCGAGCAGGATCGCCGGCCCCGGCTGACCCGGTTTCGGGCTCTGCCGGTACCAACTCGCCTGCTCCGGCTGCTCGACCGGCGGGACCTCGACGCTGCCGTCGTCGTTGAGGTCGGTCTCGACCAGCGACGAGCGGGCGTCGATCGCCGGCACCTCGACCGACGCCGGCGCCGCGACCGCGACCGCTGGGCCCGCGAGGTCGGGCCCGGAGGTGTCGCCGTAGACGGCCTGGGTGGGAAACGCGCCCTTGTCGACGACGTCGACCCGGTAGACCTCGAACCGTGCGGTCGAGCCGTCCTCCCGGCCGACGAGCACGTCGTCGCCGG
>NZ_JAMXSG010000526.1:0-1354 GCF_024124365.1 Pseudonocardia sp. McavD-2-B | reverse complement strand
CTGAACCGCCCCGGCGTGTCGGGAGACTTGATCTTCTGAGGAGATGGAGTCATGACACGTCGTTCCCAGCCGCCGTATCCGCCGGAGTTGCGTGAGCGGGCGGTGCGCATGGTCGCCGAGGTCGAGTCGGACTACGACTCGCCGTGGGCGGCGATGAACGCCGTCGCCACCAAGCTCGGGGTCGGCACCGGGGAGACGGTGCGCAAATGGGTCCGTCAAGCCGAGATCGACGGTGGTGTCCGGCCGGGCACCACCACTGAGGAGTCCGAGGAGGTCAAGCGGCTGCGCCGGGAGGTCGCGGAGCTCAAGCGGGCCAACGAGATCCTCAAGGCTGCTTCGGCTTTCTTCGCGGCCGAGATCGACCGGCCACACAAGCGTTGGTGAGGTTCATCGACCAGCACGCCGCCCGCTCCACGGTGGGACGGCGGTGGGGTGTCGCGTCGATCTGCGCCCAGCTCGCCGAGCTGGGCGTGGCGATCGCCCCGTCGACCTACTACGCCGCCCGCGCCGCGGCGTTGAGGGCCCCGAGCAGACAGCAGGTGCGTGACGAGGAACTGACCGCTCAGATCAGCAGGGTGTATGCCGAGAACTATGGCGTCTACGGCGCTCGGAAGGTCTGGATCCAGCTGGGCCGCGAGGGCATCGACGTCGCCCGATGCACGGTCGAGCGGCTGATGCGCGCGGCGGGGCTGGCCGGGGTCCGCCGCGGACGCCGGGTCCGCACCACGATCGACGGTGGTGGGCCGCGGGCCGGTGACCTGGTCGAGCGCCGGTTCGACCGGCCGGCCCCGGACCAGCTCTGGGTTACTGACTTCACCTACGTGCCGACGTGGTCGGGGATGGTCTACGTCGCCTTCGTCATCGATGCCTGTTCGCGGCGGATCCTGGGCTGGCGCGCGGCCACGTCGATGCGTACCGAGCTGGTGCTCGATGCCCTCGAACACGCGGTATGGACTCGCGCCCGACAGGGCCATAAGGACCTGTCCGGGCTGGTCGCACACTCGGATGCGGGGTCGCAATATCGGTCCATCGCCTACACCGAACGACTCGCCGCGGCCGGCGCGGCGCCCTCGGTCGGGTCGGTGGGCGACGCGTATGACAACGCGTTGGCGGAGTCGACGATCGGGCTGTTCAAGACCGAGCTGATCAAGCCGAGAGGTCCGTGGCGCACGGTCGAGCAGGTCGAGATCGCCACCCTCGAGTACGTCGACTGGTTCAACCACCGACGGCTGCACTCCGCTGCCGCGGACCTGCCCCCGGCCGAGCTGGAGGCCGCGCACTACCGTCAACACATCGGCCAGCCCGAGTCAGAGCACTCAACCCGATAGCTCTCCGGACACGCCGGGGCGGTTCA
>NZ_JAMXSG010000525.1:0-1358 GCF_024124365.1 Pseudonocardia sp. McavD-2-B | reverse complement strand
CGGGTGGCCGCGGCGGCGGGCCGGGCGACCGCCAGCAGCTCGGGGTCGTCCGGGTCGAGCAGGACGGCGGCGTCGTGACCGGCGAGGTCGGTGCGCAGCCGGGCCGCGGTGACCGCGTGCGGGCCGGGACGCAGCAGCGCGTTGGGGATGCCGCGCAGCAGGACCGGCTCCGCCCCGGCCAGCGGGTCGCCGGTCCAGTCCAGGACCTGCGGAACCGGCGAGGGTCCTGCGTCGACGTGCAGGACGGCGTCGAACCGGTGGCGCGACAGCTCGGTGTCGTCGGTGAGGGTCTTGGCGTGCACGGCGACGGCGATCCGGCGCCCGCACGCGAGGGCCGCCGTGGCGAGGGCGGCCGGGTCGACCAGCAGCTCACGGTCCGTCGCGGCGCGGTCGGCGACGGTGCGCGCCAGGGTGTCGTCGTCGAGGGCGGGCTCGGTGGCGGTGACGGTCTCCCGCCAGTGCCGCAGGTGCAGGCCCGCGTGCCGCACGTCGCCGACGACGACCGTCCCCCCGGCCGCGACGACCGCGGTCGCGGTACGGAGCACCTCGGTCAGGTAGGCGAGGTCGGGGAAGCACTGCGTCACCGAGTTGATCACCACGCAGTCGGGTGCCCGCCCGCCGAACGCCTCCCGGACGGCGGCCGAGCCGGCCTCGTGCGCGGCGCCCCGCACGACCCTCACCCCGGGCGCGGCGGTGGCGCGGTGCCGGTCGACGACGTCGCCCGCGATGTCGGTGCCGACGTAGGACTCGACGTGCGGGGCGATCCGCTCCAGCAGCATCCCGGTGCCGCAGCCCAGCTCCAGCACCCGGCGCGGGCGCGCGGCGAGCACGAGCTCGGCCGTGCGGTCGGCCCACTCCCCCATGTGCGCGGCGGGCAGCGGCGCGCCGGTCCCCGAGGCCCGCCAGCCGGCCAGCGGCGACGGGTCGGAGTAGGTCCAGTCGTAGACCTCGGCCCAGTGCTCGCGGTGCTCGACGACGAGGGCGCCGTCCGGCGGGACGAGCGCGGCCGGGTCGACGACGACCCGGGTCAGGTCCTCGCCCCGGGTGATGCGCGCGATCCAGGGGTGGGTCGGGTCGGCGGTGGGTTCGGTGCGCACCGGGGGGTTCCTCTCGGTCGGGGTGACGGGGTCGGGACGGGGGCGGTGAGGTCGACGAGGTCGACGACGTGGTCGGCGCGCTCGACGAGCGCGCGGTCGTGGGTGGTGGCGAGCACGGCGAGGCCGTCGGCCCGGGCGGCGTCGAGCAGGTCGAGGACGGCGGCCGTGGTCGCCGCGTCGAGCGCGGAGGTCGGCTCGTCGGCGAGCAGGACCGCGGGCCGCACGGCCAGCGCACGGGCCAGCGCGACCCGTTGCCGCTGC
>NZ_JAMXSG010000524.1:0-1371 GCF_024124365.1 Pseudonocardia sp. McavD-2-B | reverse complement strand
CGGCTTCAGCCCGCCGGGGCCGCCGACGTGGTCGGGACCGGTGCCGCCGTCGGCGCTGCCTGCGGGCCCGCCGCCCCCACCGGGACCGCCGGCTCCGCGCCGGCCGTACCCGCCGTCGCCGACACCAGCAGCTGCCGGGGACCCTGCGCCCGCGTCGCCAGCAGAGCGGTGAGCAGGCGGACGACCCGGATCGTGCGCCACGCCGTGACCGCGGCGAGCACGTCGGCCCAGGCGTGCAGGACGACCCCGTCGGCCAGCGCCTGCGTGCCGGTGCGGAACCGCCAGACCAGGACGACCGCGCCGAGGACCACGCACGCCGCCCACAGCGCCCACCAGACCAGCAGCTCCCGCGACGGCGACGGCCGCCGTTCCGGCGGCAGGTCCAGCGCGGCGTGCTCGGTCTCGGCCAGCAGCGAACCGGGCGCGACCAGGTTCCAGCCGGGCACCACCCAGCCCGCGACGACCCGGCGGCGGCTCCGCCAGGCGCGCGTCCCCGAGCGGTCCGCGGCGGCCCGGTAGGTCCACACGCTCCACGAGATCATCAGCACCCCGGCGGCGATCGTCGCCACCACCGAGGACCAGCCGCCGAACCACACCAGCGCGTCGGAGACGCCGACGGCCTCCGGGGACAACGCGTCGGACCGGCTGAACAGCAGGAGCACGTACCGCCACACCTCGGCGACGGCGGCGACCCCCGACACGACGACGACCACCCACAGCACGGGCACGAGCTGCGCGGCCAGCGCGCGGGCCCGGTCGACCGGCCGGAGCGGGCCCTCACCGGGGACCGGCGCGATCCGCCAGGGCCCTACCGGGAGGCCCCAGCGCGGGACGGCGCGGTAGCGGGGCGGGCCGGCGTAGCGGTCCCGCCGGGCCGTGGGCTCGGCGGCCGGCCCACCGGGCGTCGTCGCCACCCAGTCCAGGGCGGCCAGGTACCGGCCGCACCACGGGCAGAACGCACCCCCTCCGGGGGGCGCCGTCCGGCCGCAGCGCGGGCACGGCGGGCCCGGCCGTCGGGACGCCGGCGCGGACACGGGTCAGGCGATCCGGGGGGCGCTGCCGTCGTCGGTCACGACCGTGCGGCCCTGGGCGGCCCAGTCCTGCATGCCGCCCTCGACGTTCACCGCCGGGAAGCCCTGCTGGGCCAGGTAGGCGACGACCCGGGCCGACCGGCCACCGGAGCGGCAGACGACGTAGAGCGGGTCGTCGGTGGGGACCTCGCCCATCCGGCCGGCCAGCTCGGACATCGGCAGGTGACGGGCGTGCGGGGCGTGCCCTGCGGTCCACTCGTCGAGCTCGCGGACGTCCAGCATCGGGGCGTCGGCGGGGAGATCGGACACGCCCACGGCGGGGAACCGGGCGGGCAATGGG
>NZ_JAMXSG010000523.1:0-1386 GCF_024124365.1 Pseudonocardia sp. McavD-2-B | reverse complement strand
CCGGCGAGCTCCGCGTCCCACACGGCGCGGGCGGCCGCCCGGGCGTCGCCGGCGTCGAGGGCGGTGAGGTGGTCGAACCAGGCGCGCAGCCGCTGTTCGGCGCGGGCGCGCGGCCCGCCGGGGTCCTGCGGGGTGCCGGCGGCCCGGGCGGCGTGGGCCTGGTCCAGCTCGGTGACCAGCAGCGCCACCGACCACCCGTCGAGGACGGCGTGCTGGAAGGTCAGGGCGAGGCGGGTGCGGCCGTCGTCGTGCAGCAGCGCGGCGCGCAGCAGCGGCGGGCGGGCGAGGTCGAACGGGCGGGCCCGCTCGGCGTCGAGCACGGCGGCCGGGTCGGTGCCGCGCACGTCGTGCTCGGTCCACGGCAGCGTGACGCGGTCGGCGACGCCCTGGACGACGCGGCCGTCGGCGCGCTGGGCGAACCCGGCACGCAGCTGCGGGTGCCGGTCGAGCAGGTCGGACAGCGCGGCGCGCAGGGTGCCCGGGTCGACGTCGGCGGGCAGGTCGAGGACCTCCTGCACGACGTAGGAGGTGTCGGCCGGGTCGAGCGCGGCGTGGAAGAAGAAGCCCTCCTGCAGCGGGGACACCGGCCCGGCGAGGGTGACGGGGCCGAGCACGGCGGCCGCGGCGTCGTCGAGGACGGTCGTGTCGGGCCCGGTGGGCGCGGCGACGGCGTGGTGCTCGGTCACGAGCGGCGCGAGCTCGGCGACGGTGCGATGGGTGAAGACCTGCCGCGGGGTGACCAGCAGGCCGGACTCGCGGGCCCGCACGACCAGCCGGATCGACAGGACCGAGTCGCCGCCGAGGGCGAAGAAATCGTCGTCGACGCCGAAGCCGGGCACCCCGAGGACCTCCGACACGAGGTCGCAGAGCAGCGCCTCGCGTGGTGTGCCGGGACGGGTGCCGCGGACCTGCGCGGACAGGTCGGGGGCGGGCAGCGCGGCCCGGTCGGTCTTGCCGTTGGCCAGTACCGGCACCGACGGCAGCGGGACGACGGCGGCGGGCACCATCCAGTCCGGGAGCCGGTCGCGCAGGTGCTCGCGCAAGGCGCCGACCAGGGCGTCGACGTCCCGGAACGGGGCCGGGCGGTGGAACGCGGGGCCGGTCGGGTCCGTGCTCGCGCGGTGCAGCGGGCCGGGGTCGACGCCGGGCCGGGAGAACAGCAGCTCGACCGTCGCCCCGGTGCCCCAGGTGCCCTCGGCCGTGTAGCCGAGGGACTCGCCGAGGGCCAGCAGCTCCTCGGGGTCGGCGCCGGCGGGCGGTTCGGGCTCGCCGTCGATGCGGGCGCGGGTGGCGCGGTCGGCGGCCGATCGCAGGTCGGGGACCCCGACCACGCGCACCATGTCCGCGCCGGAACGGGCCGCGCCGTCACCGTCGCGGCCCGCGGCC
>NZ_JAMXSG010000522.1:0-1389 GCF_024124365.1 Pseudonocardia sp. McavD-2-B | reverse complement strand
CGGACGCTGCCCGGCGCCGACGGGGGGCCGCTGCGCCGGGCGGCCGCCGCGGCCGGCACCACGGCCCCGGCGCTCGTGCTGGAGCTCGCCCGGGTGCACGGCGTCCTGGACCTCGACCTGGGCGCCGACGGCGAGCTGCTCTACGCGCTGGCCGGGGTCCGCACCACGGGGACCGCGACCGCAGCCGCGCACGAGGCGGTGGCCGCCCGGGTCGGGGCGATGTGGGCGGCCGGTCGGGCGCCGCACCCCACCCGCACTGCCGACGACCGGGGCTGACCCGGGCGCAGCCGTCGGCGGCGCGGTGATCGTCTTCTGCGAGGGGTGCGGTGCCGGATCCGGCACCGCACCCCTCGCTCGTCGCGATCACCGGTCCCGCCCGGCCGCCCGGGACGGGTGACGGGCCAGGGGTGGCGCCTTGTTGACACGTTTTCTACGATGACGGCGTGTCTCACAACGAGGTGGAGTCCGCGAGCCGCACCCGGACGGTGACCACGCAGGACGGCCTGGAGCTGGTCGTGGAGGAGCGGGGCGACCCGTCGCACCCGACGGTCGTCGCGGTGCACGGCTACCCCGACGACCGGCACGTGTGGGACCGCGTCGCCGCGGACCTCGCCGCCGACCACCACGTCGTCACCTACGACGTGCGCGGCCACGGGGGCTCGGCCGCGCCCGGCGCCCCGGCCGGCTACGACCTGGAGCTCCTCGCCGCCGACCTGCGCACGGTGACCGACGCCGTCTCCCCCGACGCCCCGGTGCACCTGCTCGCCCACGACTGGGGCTCGATCCAGACCTGGCACGCCGTCACGCGCGAGGACGGCACCCCCTCGGCGATGGACGGCCGGGTCGCGTCGTTCACCTCGATCTCCGGCCCGTGCCTGGACCACGTGGCGCTGTTCCTGCGCCGCCGCGGGCTCCGCGACCTGCGGCCGGTGCTCACCCAGGCGCTGCACTCCTGGTACACCCTGGCGTTCCGGGTGCCGGTGCTGCCCGAGCTGATGATCCGCAGCGGGCTGCTCGGCGCGCTGGTGGCGCGGACCGAGCGGATCCCACGCCCCTCGGTGCGCGACGCGGTCAACGGCCTGGAGCTCTACCGGCGGAACCTGCCGCGGCGGCTCGGCCGCCCGCAGCCGCGCCGCACCGACGTCCCGGTGCAGATCCTGGCTCCGCTCGGCGACGCCTACGTCACCCCCGCGATGGCGACGAGCGCCGCCGGGTACGCCCCCGACCTGCGGGTCCGCTACCTGCCCGGCGGGCACTGGATCGTCCGCAAGCGCGCGGGCGTGATCGCCCGGTGTGTCCGCGAGCTCGTCGCCGAGCGCAGCGGCGGGACCGCAGCGCCCGCGCTGGCCCGGGCGGGGGCCCGGGGCGCCGCCCTGGTCCGCACCGGGG
>NZ_JAMXSG010000521.1:0-1397 GCF_024124365.1 Pseudonocardia sp. McavD-2-B | reverse complement strand
GCCGCTCGCCCCGGCCCCGGCACCGGCCCCGTCGCGCGGGAGCGCACCCGTCGTGCGCGACGACACCGGCGGCGTCACCCGGGAGCGGGAGACGGCGGCCCCCGAGCCGGTCGAACCCGCCCCCGTCGCGACCCCGGCCCCGGCCGACCCGCCGCGCACCACCCCGGAGCGGATCCGCGAGCGCCCGTCGGGGGTCCCCGACCGGGACGCCTCGCGCGAGGAGGAGGTCCGCTTCGCCTGCGAGCAGGGGTGGGTGTCGAGCGCGCTCTGCCCGTAGACCGGACCCCGGACACCGGTGACCGATTCCCGCCAGTGACGGCGGTCGCCCAGTGGCATCGTCGGTGCCGTGCTGCTCGACCACGACGCCTGTTACCGCGCCGTCGCCGCCAAGGACGCGCGGTTCGACGGCCAGTTCGTCACGGCCGTGCGCACCACCGGCATCTACTGCCGCCCGTCCTGCCCGGTACCGCCTCCGCGCTCGCGCAACGTCGAGTTCCTGCGCACCGCGGCCGCCGCGCAGACCGCGGGCTACCGCGCCTGCCGGCGGTGCCTGCCCGACGCCGTCCCCGGCTCGCCGGAGTGGAACCTGCGCGCGGACGCCGCCGGGCGGGCCATGCGCCTGATCGCCGACGGCGTCGTCGAGCGCGACGGGGTCCCTGGGCTCGCGTCGCGGCTGGGCTACTCGCCCCGCCAGCTCGGCCGGATCCTCACCTCCGAGGTGGGCGCCGGGCCCCTGGCCCTGGCCCGCGCGCAGCGCGCGCACACCGCCCGCATCCTGGTCGAGACCACCCCGCTCGGGCTGGCCGACGTCGCGTTCGCCGCCGGGTTCGGCAGCGTCCGCCAGTTCAACGACACCGTCCGCACCGTCTACGGCGTCCCGCCCTCGCAGCTGCGCGCCGAGGCCGCCCGCCGGTCGCGGACCCGTGAGCCCGGTCCGCCGGGAGCGCTGGTCCTGCGCCTGCCCTACCGATCCCCGTTCGACCCGCACGGCCTGCTCGACCACCTCGCGGCCCGCGCCGTCGACGGCGTCGAGGCCGTCACTGGCGGCACATACCGGCGCACGCTGCGGCTGCCGCACGGACCGGCCGTCGTCGCGCTGGACCTGACCGCGCGGGCCGGGGCCGTGGTCGCGACGCTGCGGGCGTCCGACCCGCGGGACGTCGGGCCCGCGGTGTCCCGGCTGCGCCGGCTGCTCGACCTCGACGCCGACCCGCTCGCCGTCGACGCCGTGCTGGGTGCCGACGCCGCACTCGCCCCGCTGGTCGCCGCGACGCCCGGGATCCGGCTGGCGGGCACCGTCGACCCGGCCGAGACGGCGGTGCGCACGGTGCTGGGCCAGCAGGTGTCGGTCGCCGCCGCCCGCACCGCCGCGGCTCGTCTCGCGGCCGTGCACGGGA
>NZ_JAMXSG010000520.1:0-1397 GCF_024124365.1 Pseudonocardia sp. McavD-2-B | reverse complement strand
GCGAGCTCGGGGTCCGCGGCGAAGGCGCCGGCGATGCGCGAGGCCCAGGCGGGGTCGACCTCGGTGTCGTCGTCGGTGAAGGCGACGATCTCGGTGCGGGCCTCGGCCAGACCCCGGTTGCGCCCGACCGACGCGCCCCGGCGGGGCTCGCGCACGTAGCGGACCCGCGGGGACCCGGCGGCGGCGACGGCGTTGCGGGTGAGCTCGTCCGGCGGGTCGTTGTCGACGACGACGACCGACAGCGCCGGGTGGTCGGAGGCGAGGACCGCGCGCAGGCAGCGGGCCAGCGACTCGGGCCGGTCGCGGGTCGCGATCACCACCGTCACCGGGTCACCCGCGACCGGAGCCGGGGCCACCCGCTCGGGCGACCCCAGGGTGATCAGTGCGGACCGCAGCTCCGCGATCGTGGCGCGACCGCCACGCAAGGGCACGGTCACCTGGCCCTGTGGAGTGCCACCGACGGTGACGAGCAGACGGGCGGCGCGGAAGGCCGGGTCGACCCGCAGATCACGCAGCGGGCCGAGCCGGTCCAGTTCACCGACCCAGGTCGCGGCGTCGTTCGGCGCAGACATCCCTGACATGGGACACAGTGTCGGGTATGCCCGCTGTGGTCACACTGAGAGTGCGCGGTTGCCGGAAAACGGACACTGTGCGTGTGCGCGGTCGCGGAGTTCACCGGATGTGGTGCGACGGACGGCGTCGGTGCAGGTCGGAGCCGTGCCGTCCGACCGTGCGCCGTACGGGTGACGACGGCGGCCGCGGAGGGCGGTTGTCCGCGGCCGTCCGGGGGCACGACGAGCGGCATGCGCGAAGCGACGACACGCCGCAGTGATCCGGTTCCCGGCGTGTCGTGCACCATCATCACCCGAACGGGTGGAGAATCCACATCGGACGGCGTCCCGACGCCCCGGACCTGCACCGATGGTGGCCCCGCGCACGACGGGGTGCGGACGTCCCGGCACGGGTAGGTTCGGATCATGAGCGAGTCCCGTCCCACCGCGTCGGTCCTGGTCACCGGGAGCGAGCTGCTCACCGGCCACGTCACCGACGCCAACGGTCCCTTCGTCGCCCGCTCTCTCGGCGAGCTCGGCTTCGCCGTATCGCGGGTCCTGCTGGTGGGGGACCGTCCGGAGGACCTGCGCTCGGCGCTGGAGTTCGTCGCCTCCGACGACCTCGTCGTCACCTCGGGCGGGCTCGGGCCGACCGCCGACGACCTGACCGCCGAGGTCGTCGCCGGGTTCGCGGGCGCGGAGATGGAGGTCGACACCGCGCTGCAGGGCCGGATCCACGACCGGGTCGCCGGCTGGGCGAGCCGCGCCGGCTGGGCCGGGCCCGCGCTCGACGCGGCGACGGCCAAACAGGCCAGGGTGCCGCGCGGCGCGAGCGTCCTCGAGCCG